>JAHINZ010000486.1 GCA_018895795.1 Alphaproteobacteria bacterium | reverse complement strand
TTCATGCCGTCGGCGGCCTCGATATGCAGAATCTCCGGAAAGCCCGGCACGTGGCTGGTGACCGGATGGCCTTCCAGATCGCCGAAATAGCGCCCAAAGCGGACATGGTCCTCGTGGCTGATATCCTGGTCGCGGAAGAACACGACCTTGTGGCGCAGCAGGGCCGAGCGGATCGCCGCGACAACCTCTGCCGCCAGCGGCTGGCGCAGGTCGAGACCTGAAATCTCGGCGCCGAGCACCGTGCTGACGGGGGTCACGGTCAGGCCGGCATAGTCCGGCGCGTCCGCCGCTGCGATAGGGGCGTGAGCGTTCATGGCGTCCTCCCGGAGCGCCGCCCGTTCGCGCGAGCGGCCTCTATTGCCTCCACCCTACGCGCGACATCCTCTCGCTCAACGGAGTTTTTCTCCTAGCCTTCCCAAGGGGACTGGACCACGGAAGCTCTAGTCTGGGCTATACCGAGCGCCATCTGTCCCAAAGCCAAGAGCGTCATGTCGTCAGACACCCGGGTTTTCGTCAGCGCCTCGGCCGCAGAGCCCTTCGCCGCCGCGCCCTTGTCCAGACGGCTGGAGCCGTTCCTGTCGGCCACGTTCGAGGGAGGCTTCATTCCCGGCGTCAATCTGTTTGACTGGAGCCGCCTGGGCCCCGAGGCGCGGATGGCCGGGCCCTTCATGTCGACGGCCTGGCGCGCCGCTCAGGCGGCGGGTCGGTTCGAGCGCCTGCCGGTGACCTATCACGGCTTCTCCCGCCGGGTGGCCGCCGCCCGCTACGCCGCGGGCCTGTTCATGGTCACGCCGCCCGACCAGAACGGCGTTTGCTCCTTTGGCCCCACCACCGACTTCGCGCCGACCGCGCTAAGCCGATGCGCGGTGAGGATCGGCGTGATCAACCCGTCCCTCCCCCGGCTGGCCGGCGCCGCCACCGCGCCCATCGCGGTCTTTGACGAGATCATCGAACTGGAGACGCCTCCGGTCGAATATGCCGTGCGCGCGCCGGGGCCCATCGAGGAGAGGATCATCGATCATGTCGTCGACCTGATCCCCAACGGGGCCGTCATTCAGGCCGGCATCGGCCGGCTAGGCGACGCCGTCTGGGCGGCGCTGGCGGGCAAGGAGGGCCTGTCGCTCCATAGCGGCATGATCTGCGACCCGGTCGCCGACCTGATCCGGCGGGGGACCTTCAAGACCGTGACCGCCTGCAGCCTGTTGGGCTCGCGCGCATTCTACGCCGGCGCGGCGGACCTGCCGAACCTGATCATGGCGCCCGCGATCGAGACCCACGACCCCGCCCGCCTCGCCGCGATCCCTCGCTTCGTCGCGATCAATTCGGCCATCGAGGTTGATCTGCTGGGTCGGGTGAACGCCGAATGGGTGGACGGGGAGGCCATTTCCGGCCCGGGCGGCCTGCCCGATTTCATCGAGGGCGCCCGCCGCTCGTCGGGCGGCTTGCCGATCATCGCCCTGGGCTCAGGCGCGAAAGGCGGCGCGATCAGCCGCATAGTGCCGCGGTTGACCGTGCCTGCGACCCTAACCGCGACCGAGGTCGGGATCGTGGTAACCGAACATGGCGTGGCCGACCTGCGATCGCTTGTGGGCGAGGCCCGGGCGATGGCCTTGATCGAGATCGCCGCCCCCGACCATCGCGCGGCCCTGCGACAGGCCTGGCGGCGAGGCGGCGGCGCGACCTGATCACATGTCCAGGACGAAGGCCCCGTTGTCCGACGGCGCGACTCTTTCGGCGGTCGCGGGAACAATCGCGGGGACGAACAGCGTGCGCCGGGCTCCATGCAGGTCGGCGGTGGACAGGTCGGTATCAGCCAAGTCCGCGTCTCGAAGGTCAGCATAGCGTAGGCTGGCGCCGGTCAGGTCGGTGATCTTCTCACGATCGGCCTTGAACGGCAGAGAACTCAACAAGCTTTGGCGCAAATCGGCCTGGCCCAGATTGGCGCCCGAGAGGTTGGCTCCGCGCAGGTCGGCGCCGCGCAAATTGACCCCGCGCAGATCCGCGCCATCCAGCAGCGCGCCCTGCAGGGCGATGCGCCCGAGGTTCATGCCCGCCAGACAGGCGTTTCGTGCGCTGACAGCGGTCAGGAAAGCGCCCGACAGATCGCCGATCGGCCGCAGATCCTGGCCGTCCAGCACCGCGGGCTCGCCCGTTTTGCCGCCCGTCGTCACCCACTCGCGGTGCGCCGCCAGCTTCGCGAAGATTAACGCCGCCTGCTGGGTGGTTTCCGCCGAGGGGTCGCAAAGACAGCCCTCCATCACCGCGTCCCTCATCCGGGTCTGGGTCAGATCCACCCGGGTGAACACCGCGTCGCTCAAATTGACGCTTTCGAGATTGGCTCCGCGCACGTCCACATTGTCGATCACGGCGCCGCGCAGATTGGCGTTCTTGAGATTGGCGCCAGCCAGCTTGGTTCCGCGCATCGAGCATTCGGAAAAGTCCGCCGCCGCCGCCGACACGTCATCCAGCCGCGACTGGTCGAGCACCGCGCCGGAGATGTTGGCGCCATCCAACTGGCCGGCGGAAACCTTATGACGCAGAACCGCGAACTTGGTGTCCTCGTCCGAGATGGCGATCCGTCCGGCCCGCAGGTCGGCCTCGGTGAGGTTGGCGTG
>JAHINZ010000485.1 GCA_018895795.1 Alphaproteobacteria bacterium | reverse complement strand
GCTGACCTCATCTTCCCCCTCCGGGGGAGGAGGGCTGAAAGCCCGGAGGGGGCAAGTTCATGACCCGCATCATCTCCGGCGAAGCCGAACCCCACGAAGCGACGCCCACCACGGCCGACAAGGCCCTGCGTCCCCAGACCTTGGCCGAGTTCGTGGGCCAGGCGCAGGCCAAGGGCAATCTGCGGGTGTTCATCGAGGCGGCCAAGGGCCGGGGCGAGGCCCTGGACCACGTGCTGCTGTTTGGCCCGCCCGGCCTGGGCAAGACCACCCTGGCCCAGATCATCGCCCGCGAGCTGGGCGTCAACTTCCGCGCCACCTCGGGCCCGGTGCTGAACAAGCCCGGCGACCTGGCGGCGATCCTGACCAATCTGGAAGCCAACGACGTCCTGTTCATCGACGAGATCCACCGATTGTCCTCGAATGTCGAGGAGGTGCTCTATCCGGCCATGGAGGACCATGTGCTGGACCTGATGATCGGCGAGGGCCCCTCGGCCCGGTCGATCCGCATCGACCTGGCCCCCTTCACCCTGGTGGCGGCGACCACGCGGGCGGGGATGCTGGCCACCCCGCTGCGCGACCGCTTCGGCATCCCGATCCGGCTGGAGTTCTACACCCACGCCGAGCTGAAACAGGTGTTGCTGGCCGCGGCCCGCAAGATGGGGGCGCCGCTGTCGGAAGACGGCGCAGTCGAGATCGCCGCCCGGGCCCGGGGCACGCCGCGCGTCGCCGGCCGGCTGCTGCGCCGGGTGCGCGACTTCGCCGAGGCCGAGGGCGCGACGGTGATCGACCGCAAGGCGGCCGGGATGGCCCTGGCGCGGCTCGAGGTCGACGAGGTCGGCCTCGACAGCCTCGACCGCCGCTATCTGCGGGCCCTGATCGAGCACTATGGCGGCGGCCCGGCCGGGGTCGAGACCCTGGCCTACGCCATCGCCGAGGCCCGCGACGCCGTGGAAGACGTCATCGAGCCCTATCTGATGCAGCAAGGCTTCATCCAGCGCACCCCGCGCGGCCGGGTGGCCTGCGGCAAGGCCTATCTGCACCTGGGGCTGAAGGCCCCGCCCCCGCCAGCGGGGCAGGCGGGGTTGTTCGGGGAGGAGTAGTCTGGTGATTGAGGTTGAAGACGGCTGGCTTGCTGATGTCGAAGGCGAGCCAAACCATGACGGAATCTACCTGGGCGCTCTGCTGCCGGCGCTGCAAGGGCTCGACCGTGAAACAGGACAGCCGATCGCCGCGATGACCGCGACCCAGATCTCCTTGGGGCTGGCCGGCCTGGCCCATCTGGAGATCCTGAACGGTGGCTTGGAGCAGCTTAGCGAGAATGGAGGCCGACTGGCCGCTCAAGTTCCTGCTGCATTCCTCGCGCTTGGATGGGCTGACGAGGCGGAAGCGCTCGAGAAGGGGCTTGGGCTCCTCAAGCCCGGCATTTCGATTTTCGGCCAACGAGCCACAAAGCTCGAGAAAGTCGAAGCCGATCTGGTCGAATTTCTTGAAAGTCGCCGCTTTTATGAGGCTATTGTCAGCGCGGTTAAGCTCGATCCGTTGGGCTTCACGATTGTAAGTGGCTCTGGCTCGACGGCGCCAACACAAGGAGCTTTTTGGTGAAATATCGAGGGAATGGAGATTGCAACCTTCTCCCAGAGGGAGAAGGAGGGGCCCGCCGCGAAGCGGTGGGAGGATGAGGGGTTAAAACGCTTCAGGCTTTGGCGCGGCTATCGGCTTCCCATTCGCCGACGATGAGAGCCAGAGATCTACAGCTTCATCGCTCACGAGCAGATCCGCCTCGATATCGGCCTCTGCCCGCGCATCGGCGTCTGCTTCCGTTGCATCCTTCGGACTATCAAAGATGGAGGGTCCTGCTTTCAGGCTTCAAGTCTATCAGAACGACATCGGAAGTTTCAGGCCTCGAAGAAGCGTGCCGGCACGCCGTCCGACGTCCTAGCCCCTCACCCTCCCATCGCTTTGCGATGGGCCCCTCCCTCTCCCTCTGGGAGAGGGTTACAAGGATCGGCATGACCGACTCCCCAGACCCCACCGCCGGCGTCTTCGACGGCCGCGAGCATCAGCTGCCCGTGCGGATCTATTACGAGGACACCGACTTTTCCGGCATCGTCTATCACGCCAACTATCTGCGCTATTTCGAGCGCGGGCGGAGCGACTTCTTCCGGCTGATCGGCATTTCCCACACCGCCCTGGCCCAGGCCGACACGGCCTTCGCGATCATCCGCATGGAACTGGACTTCAAGCGCTCGGCGCGGATCGACGACGCCCTGGTGGTCCGCACCACCTATGACAGCATCAAGGGTCCGCGACTGTTCGTCAGTCAAAGGATCACCCGCGGCGACGCGCTGATCTGTCAGTCGGCCGGCGTGGCGGTGTGCATCACCCTGGACGGTCGGCCACGCAAGCCGACGGCCGAGATGATCGCCCAGATGACGCCTTGGCTGGAGAGCGGGCCAGCTGGATAGCGGACGGCTCGAAGCCTGAGCGGACGCATTTTCCCGCTCCCCCGGTGATTGTCATAGTTTCACCAAAGCGTTGCTTCATGCCAGTAAGGCACGACACTCAGTCTTGACGCCCGAACGGAGCAGGATTTCCCGCATGGACGCCGCCGCAGCCGCCCCCGCCAATTTCTCGTTTCTCGCCCTGTTTTTGCAGGCCGACTGGGTGGTCAAGGGGGTGATGATCGGGTTGATCCTGGCCTCGCTGGGTTCCTGGGCGGTGATTCTGGACAAGCTGTTTCGCTTTGCCGCGCTGAACAGCGCCGCCGCGCGCTTTGAAAACCAGGTCGGTTCGGGCCGCTCGCTGGAAGATGTCGCCGGCGAGGCGGGCGCGGCGCCGCGTCATCCCCTGCCGCGCATGCTGCAAGCCGCCCTGAAGGAATGGCGCGACGCCAAGGGCCGCGGCGCCCTGACCGAGAATCAGGCCGCCTTCCTGATCCAGCGCATCGACCGGATCATGGACTCCATGATCGCCCGCGAGACCGCCAAGGCCGAAGAGGGCCTGGGCAGCCTGGCCATCGTCGCCACGGCCAGCCCGTTCATCGGTCTGTTCGGCACGGTGTGGGGCATCATGCACGCCTTCCAGGCCATCGCCCTGTCGAAGAACACCTCGCTGGCCGTGGTCGCGCCGTCGATCGCCGAGGCCCTGTTCGCCACCGCCATCGGC
This sequence comes from Alphaproteobacteria bacterium, assembly GCA_018895795.1. Classification (GTDB taxonomy): domain Bacteria; phylum Pseudomonadota; class Alphaproteobacteria; order Caulobacterales; family Caulobacteraceae; genus Caulobacter. The sequence continues at coordinate 913 of JAHINZ010000485.1, read as the reverse complement.
CTGGTCGCCGCCATCCCGGCCTATATCGCCTACAACAAGTTCTCGACCGACGCGGGCAAGTACGCCGCCCGCCTGGAAGGCTTCGCCGACGACCTGTCCACCGCGATCCAGCGTCGCCTGGCCGAGCGGGTCTGATCCGATGACCATGTCCGCCAACGACGCCTTCGCCACCGGCGGGCGACGCGGTCGCCGGCGTGGCCGCCGCTCGCGTGGGGCCCTGTCCGAGATCAATGTCACGCCGCTGGTCGACGTGATGATGGTGCTGCTGATCATCTTCATGATCAGCGCCCCGCTGCTGACCGCCGGCGTGCCGCTGGAACTGCCCAAGACCGAGGCCGCCGCCCTGCAGAGCCAGCAGGAGCCGATCACGGTGTCGATCCGCAGCGACGGCGCGATCTTCGTGGGCGAGGCCGAGATCCCGTTCGAGAACCTGGCCCCGCGTATCACCGCCATCGCCGGCAGCGGCTATGACAAGCCGCTGTTCGTGCGGGCTGACGGCGCGGCCACCTACGCCATCGTCGCCCAGACCATGGCGGCGCTGTCGAACGCCGGTTTCGCCAAGATCAACCTGATCACCGAGACCGGCGGTCCGTCGTCTGGCGCCGCCTCGCCTGGAACGGCGCCCCGTGACGCCCTGCCCGAGGGCTCGGGCGATCTGCGGCCCGCCCAATAGGGTGCTGAATGGATCGCCGTCCATGAGCCGCCGGACAGACACCGGATTCTCGCCCGCCCTGATCGGGTCGGTGGCGCTGCACGGCTTGGTGGCGGCGGTGATCCTGGTCGGCCTGCCGTGGAAGAAGCCCACGCCGATCACCCTGGGCGAGAGCGTGCCCGTGACCATCGTCACCACCGGGCCGACCAATGTCCGCCCCGCTGTGGAAGCCCCGGAAGACCAGACCGCCCTGACCGAGGC
>JAHINZ010000484.1 GCA_018895795.1 Alphaproteobacteria bacterium | reverse complement strand
GCTACAAAAGTCCAAACAGTTGTTCGGACGAGGGAGAGACGCCATGACAGGACGCGATTTCGACGGTTTCACGGTGGTGATCACCGGCGCCTCGACGGGACTGGGCCGCGCGATCGCGGTCGAGGTCGCCCGGCGCGGCGCCGGTCTGGTGGTCGTCAATTTCGCCAGCAACGCTGAAGACGCCGAGGAGACCGCCCGGCTCGTCCAAGCGGAGGGCGCGAGGGCGGCGCTGGCCCAGGGCGATGTGTCCGTGGACGCCGATTGCCGGCGAATCGTCGAGGCCGCCGCCGCGACCGGCCGGATCGACGCGCTGTTCAATAACGCCGGCATGACCAAGTTCGCGCCCAACCACGCCGATCTCGACGCCGTCGACGCCGAGGACTTCCTGCGGCTCTACAGCGTCAATGTGGTGGGCGCCTTCCAGATGGTGCGCGCCGCCCGTTCTCTGCTCGAGGCCGCGCCCCAGCCCGGCGCCGTGGTCAATACGTCCTCGATCGCCGGCGTGGTCGGCAACGGCTCCTCGATCCCCTACGCCGCCTCGAAAGGCGCGATGACGACCATGACCCTGTCCCTGGCCCGGGCTCTGGCGCCGCGCATCCGCGTCAACGCCATCTGCCCCGGATTCATTGATACGCCTTGGTTTGGCAAGGCCATGGACGCCGATCGCGTCGACCGTTTGCGGGCCGGCGCGGCCGCGGCGACGCCCCTGAAAGTCGCCTCGACGGCCGAGGACGTGGCCGGCGCCGCGGTGTTCCTCGCCTCGCCCGCCTCGCGTCATGTCACGGGCGAAACCCTGCTTGTCGACGCGGGTCTGCACCTGGGCGGCGCCAGTCTTTCGATGCGCTAAAGACACAGATAAGGCTAATCCCGCATTAACCGTGCACTGTGGCTTCCGCCGCCCTTTCCGAAGCAAATTCGTCACACTTCGCTCAAACTTTGAGCGAGGACAGCAGTTCTGACTGGCGCTTTGGCGAGCTTGATTGCAACTACAGGACAGTCATCGACTAGTTGGTCGTCGGCAAAAAGGCGCTTGCAGGCGCAGCCGGTCTCAGGGCGCGTCCCTGAAGAGCGACTATAGAACAAGGGGATAGAACAGATGAATCTCGTGAAAGTCTCGCTCGCCGCCGCCGCGGCCTCGATCGCTCTCGGTGGAGCCGCCATGGCTCAAGAGCTGAAACTCTCGTACAATGTCGGCGTCGCCAGCGACTACGTGTTCCGTGGCGTGAGCAACACCAACGAAGGCGCGCAAATCTTCGGCGGCATCGACGCCACCTACGGCCTCGGCTACGCCGGCGTGTGGGCCTCGAACGTCGACTTCGGCACCGATAATCCCACGGCTGAAATCGACCTCTATGCCGGCGTGAAGCCGACCATCGGCGACACCTCGCTCGACCTCGGCCTGGTCTATTACGGCTATGTCGACGACAAGGGCCTGACGCCCGGTTCGTACAGCTATCTCGAAATGAAGGCCGCCGCCTCGCGCGCCGTCGGCCCGGCCACGGTCGGCGTCGCCGCTTACTATTCGCCGGAATTCCCCGGCAAGACCGGCAACGCGCTGTATTACGAACTGAACGGCTCGATCCCGGTCATGGAAAAGCTGTCGGCGAGCGCCGCCGTCGGCCACCAAGACATCGACATGGGCACGAGCTATTCCACCTGGAACATCGGCGCCACCTACGCGATCAACGACAAGCTGGCCGTCGATCTGCGTTATTCGGACACCGACGCCCACGACATCGGCAAGGTCTTCGGCGACCGCGTCGTGGTCAGCCTGAAGGCTGCCTTCTAAGAAAAACGTCCCACGTCCTTGACGTCGGATCGAGCCGCCCCGGGCAACCGGGGCGGCTTTTTCTTGGGTTAGGCCGCCCTGGACCACGCCGCCGCCACCGCGCCGACATCGGTCAGGATGGCGAAGTTCAGGCCCATGACCTTCAGGGCCGCCTCATGCACATCGGCGTCATAGGCCGCGCAGGCGTCGGTGGGCACGAAGACGTGGAAGTCGCGATGGAAGGCGTCGCGCGCCGTGCAATCCACGCAACACTCGGTGGTCAGCCCGCACAGCACCAGCGTGTCGACGCCCCGCGCCCGCAGTCGGCTTTCCAGATCGGCGCCGAAAAAGGCGCTGTAGCGCGTCTTTTCGATCACCAGTTCGCCCTCCAGGGGCCTTGGGCCATAGAAGTCGGAGCCCGGCTGGCCGGCCCGGCAAAGGTCGCTCTCGATGTCGGGATCGCCGCCGCGCCGCGCCATGCGCTCGCGCCATGCCGGGGAGTCGGTCGCGGGCGAGGTGAACAGGCCTGCGAAGATGACCGGGACACCGGCCGCCCGCGCGGCGTCCGCCAGACGCTCGGCCGCGACCAGGGCCGGGACCGTCGCGCTGAGATCCACGCCCATCTGGCCGATCACGCCCTGCGGCGCGGCGAAGTCGACCTGCATGTCGACGATCAGCAAGGCCGTCCGTTCAGGCGCGATCCAACTTGGGGTCATACGGGAAACGCCGCTTCAGACCCGGCGGGGGCGCCTCGCCAAACGGCGGCGGACCCGGTCCCTGTTTCGCTCATCGCCACGCCCTATCGCCAGGCCGCCTCGTCCAGTCTGTCCGCGGGCGCGCTTCGGCCCGCCAGACATGGTCCGCGCGGCGTCCAGGTCAAGCCCAGTTGGCCTTGGGTCGCGGAGGTTTCATGAAGATCGCCGCGACGAACACCACGGCGATCACCGCCGCGAACACCTGGAAGGTCGGCGCGAAGCCGCCGAGCCGATCGCGCATGACGCCGGCGATGAACGGCCCCGCCGCCGACACCGCGCCGACCAGACAGGTTAGTGAAAACAGCTCCAGATTGCTGCTTCGCCCATAATAGTTCAGCAGCAGCATGCTGACGGCCAGAACGGTCAGACCAAAGCCGACCCCCGTGCCGACGGCGTAGAGCAGCATCAAGGGCGCGGTCGTCGCCGAGGCCAGGGCCAACAGCCCCACCACCAGCATGCCCTGCGCCCCCACCAGCAGCCATTTGGGATCGACCCGGTCGCCGATGAAGCCGCCGCCGAGCCGGGCCAGGGTCTGCATCAGGGATTCCAGGCTCAGCATCTTGGCCCCGATCGCGGCCGCGGCGGCGGCGGCCACGCCGGCCGCGACGCCGATCTCGCTCAGATGGGTCACCGAAACGCTGGCGACCGTGACCCCGGTCAGCAGGTGGGTGAAATAGGCCGCCAGCAGCACATAGAATTGTGGGGTGCGCAGCGCCGCCTTCACCGTCCACTCGTGAGCGGTGCGATAGACCCGGGCGTCGGCCGGCGCCGCGCGCGCCGCGTGCTCGACCTCGGCGTCGACCGCATGGGCGGCCGTCGCCAGCCACTTTGAGCCGCCGACCAGGGCCGCGCAGACCAGTCCGACCACGCTCGCCAGGGCCGCCTGGATCAGCCAGTAGGTTCGCCAGTCATTGCCCGTGGCCCCCATGATCGCCAGCGCCATCCAGGGTCCGGCCACGCCGCCCAGGGAGCCGAAGGTGAAATAGATCCCGAACGGCAGGGCGCGTTGGCGATACAGCGCCGACAGGACGTGGGTTCCGGGGATCAGGGCCGCCATCTGGAAGCCGATCCCGCACAGGGCCGCCCCCACATAGTAGCGCGTCAGGCTCTCGGCGCCCGCGAAGCCCAGCAGGCCCGCGGCCAGCACCGCCGCGCCCAGCAACAGCGTCCAGCGCACGCCGATCCGCCGGATCAGGATGGCCGGCAGCCAGGACGAGGCCCCCGTGAGCAGGCCCAGCACCGAAAAGCCCAGAAACGCCTTTTCGAAGCTCCAGCCCAGCTCGCCGATCATGGTCGGCAGGATCACGCCCAGCGACCCGTAGGTCGAGGCGGTGATCAGAAAGAGCAGCAGGCTAAAGCCCGCCAGCAGCGCGATGCGGCGCATATTCGTTGAGGCCAAGATCAGAACGTCCGCTTGAGGGTCACGCGCCATTCGCGGCCCTTGCCGGGCAGCGCGCCCAGATTGGCATAGGTGTCGGCGTCCGGGGTGAAATAGAAGG
>JAHINZ010000483.1 GCA_018895795.1 Alphaproteobacteria bacterium | reverse complement strand
TGGAGCCCCACTTGCAGCGCTGGACCGCGCTTGGGTCCAAGGATGTCACCCATCCAAATCGGCCCAGTCTTTCGTGAAGGCGCCACTTGCGGACTAACGCACCGGTCCAGAAACACGACAGTCAGGCGAGTAGTGTTCGCGACCAGCACCCAGGCGGGGCGCGACCAAGGATCAAGGCAATGCTACTGGCCGTTCGGCATGGAAGTCCGAATGCGCACCGCGACGCCATCGGCGATGGACTGGCCCGGATGGAGCACCACCCGCTCGCCCGGCATCAGCCCGGCGCGAACCTCGGCCAGTTCCCCGTTGTTGTGGCCGATCCCGACCCGCTGCAGGTGAGCACGGTTACCTTCGACCTTGAATACCGCCCACTGTCCCTGATGCCGGAACAGGGCGGACACAGGCGTCCGAAGCACCGCCTCCGCTCGCCAGACCGTGACCGCCGCCTCGACCCGATACCCATGGCCGACCGCCGACCAGGCCGCGGGAGGGGCGACGGGATCGATGATCACATTGACCCGCTGCTCCTCGACACCGAGGGCCGAGACCTTGAGGAAGCCATAGGGCTCCACCTGGCGGACCCGGCCACGAACCGCCGGGCCGTCCCCCCAGGCGTCGATCACGGCCGCCGCCCCCGCGGAAATCCGCGCCGCATCGCTCGATAGCAGTTCAGCGACCACCTCGAGATCACCGGGATCGCCGATTTCCATCACCGGCGCGCCCTGGCCGATCACGCTTTCGCTCTCCTGGAGCACGCGCAGAACGCGACCGCCCACGGGCGCGCGGATCCTTACCGAACGGGCGCTGGAACCGGCGGCCGGCTCGTTCAAGCGCACCCGGGCCGCCTCGAGCCCCGCCTGCCGGACACCGACGCCAGCACGGGCGTTGCCGACGGCGGCAGCGGCGGTGAGGACCTCCAGGCGGGCGCGGTCGAGGGCGCTCTGCGACACAACCGATGCGGCGAACAAGGTTTCGGTCCGGCCGGCTTCCAGCCGGGCATGGGCCAGCCGCGCCTCGGCGGCTTCCAGCTCAGCACGGGCGAGGGCCAGGGCCGCCTCGGCCGAGCGAACACCCGCCTGGATTTCCTGGCGGGAGCGTTCGTCCACAAAGGTTGCCGGGGCCGGCTGGATGATCGCGATCACCGCTCCGGCCTCAACCCGCTCGCCCGCTCGGTTGCCGACCCGCAACAACCGGCCCGAGACGGGCGCGGACACCACATAGACGTTGCGGGCCCGCGTCCTCGCTTCGTCGCGAACCGCCACCGTCAGAGGGCCGCGGGTGATCTCGCCGATGTCCACCAAGACCGGGCGCGGGCGAAAGGCGAAGACCAGCAGCACCGCCAACGCCAACGTGGCGGCAATCCAGAACAGCTTCCGGAATTTAGGGTTGAACCGGTTGATTTTCACGGCGTTATTCTCCGGTCTTCAAGGCTTCGGCCAGGTCGAGTCGATCGATCTGACGCCGCACCAGCAAGCTCGCCACGACCGTGATGAACAGCACCACCGCCCCGGCCCGGCCGAAGGTCGCGGGCGAGACGGCGAAGGGCAGCCGGAACAGGTCCGAACTCATGGCGCGGGCCAGATACCAGGCCAGACCGGTCCCCGCCGCCGCGCCCAGCGGCAGGGCCAACAGCGTCAGGAAGGCGACTTCGCCGAGCAGGATGTAGGAGACGTCGGCGCGTGAGAAGCCGAGCACCCGCAGCGAGGCCAGCTCGCGCTGACGCTCGGCGAAGGAGATGCGCATCGTATTGTAGACCACGCCCGAAGCGATCACGCCGGCAAAGAAGAAGAAGATCAGAATCGAGCGCCCGAGGTTTTCGTCCAGCATGTCGGCCAGGCGTTTGACGGCGGCGGCTTGCAGGCCGACGCCGGCGACCGCAGGGGTGTCCTTCAAACGCGCATACAGGCTCCCGGTCCGGTCGGCGTCCACGGTCAACCAGGCGCCGGATATCTGGTCTCCCTCTCCCAGCGCCCGGTTCAGGTCCTCGATCCGCATCCGAACGCTTGACCCGACATAGCTGTTGCTGACCGCGGAGACCGGAATCTCCAGTCGCCGCCGCCGCCCCTCCGTCACCTGCACCTCCAGCATCTCCCCCGCCTTGATCCCCAGCTTGAGAGCCAGGTCGCGGGAGAGGACGAGGCCGCCCGGATGCGGCCAGAGCGGCCGGTCGTCCACATCGAGCATCCTCGACAGGGTTCCGTCCAGCGGCGCCCCGGTGATCACGGCCCGCTCTTCGCGCGCCCCGTGGCGCAGTCGGACCGGAACGACGCGAAACGGCTCGGCCGCCAGCACCCCGTCCTGGCGGCCGAGACTGAACAGGGCCGCCCGCGAGCGGGGCTCGACCAAGTTCACCGAGACATCGTACGGGTTCGAGATCTCGATGCCGGAGTCGATCATCACCTTGATCGCGTCCATCATCGACATGGTGCCGATCAGCAGGGCGCCCGAGGCCGCGATCCCGGCCACGGTCAGAGCCGCGCGCCACGGCCAGCGGATGATCTGGCGCAGGATCATGCGCGATTGCTGATCCAGCACCTTCACCCGGGTGATCCAAGTGCCCGCCGCGCGGGAATAGTCGGGCGGGGGCGCGGGGGTCATCGCCTCCGCCGGGTTCAGGGCGGCGGCCCGCCGCACCGCCAGGGCCGCGCCGCCCATCACCGTCAGCATGGCCACGCCGACCACGGTGGCGTAGTCGGCCGGGTCCGCCTGGAACAGCAGGAAGGGGAAGCGGTAGTATTCCATATACATCACCGCCATGCCCCGACCGAGCCAGATTCCCGCCGCGCCTCCGATCAGCACCCCCGTCGCCGCGATGACGGTGACAAGTTTGAGGTAGTGGCCGATGATGGCGCGGTCCCTGTAGCCGAAGGCCTTCAGCAGTCCGATGCCCGCGCGCTGGACGGCGATCATCCGCGAGACCACGACATTGACCAGGAAGGCCGCCACCAGCAGGAAGATGGGCGGCAGCACCCGCCCCATGGTCGCCAGCTGGTCGATCTCGCTGGACACGAAGGCGTCCGAGACCTGATCGGCGCGGCCATAGGCGCCCGGGGCGCCATAGGGCTCCAGAAGACGATCCAGCCGGGCGATCACCGCCGGCTCCGAGGCGTCGCGAGAGAGGCGCACCACCGCCTCGTTGAAGGCTTCGTCCTGATTGACGGCCTGGGCCAGGGCGTTGCGCCGCATCCAGAGCACGCCGAACAACCGGTCATCGGGCACGAACTGGCCCGGGCCGATGGCGTAGACATGCTCCGGCGACAGGGCGATCCCGACCACGGTCAAACGGCGGCGGCCGCCGTAGAGGGTGACCGGAACCGGATCGCCAATCTCGAGCCGGTGGGCGTCGGCGAAGGCCTGGAGCACCACCGCCTCGTCCCGCTGTCCCGCGATCGGAAGACGGCCACGGACCAGGTGGAGCCGATTGACCGCCGCCTCGCCCACGTCCGGCAAGGACAGGACTTCGCCGGTCGCTGGCGCGCTCATCCCCTCCATGGCGAAGATCGCCGGAACCCGAATGCGGGTCGCCGCCGCCTGGACCCCCTCGATGGCCCGGATGTCGGCGATCAGACGCTGCGGCGCGCGCACCACGGGGGCCCAGACGTCAGCGAACAGATAGCGTTCATAGTAAGCGCGCCGGGTCTCCTGCAGCGAGCTCAGCATCCCGGCGGAGAGCAGATGAACGGCGACGCCGGCGGCGATGACAAAGGCGATCGCCAGCGCCTGGGTTTTCATGCGCCAGAGATCCCGCACCAGCTTGCGGTCCAGGGCGCCCATCCAGGCCGGCGGATGGTTCACCACGAGATCTCCCCGGGCAGCCGCTTGTCGGGGTTCTCGCGCACCTCGCGCACCCGCCCATCGGCGAATATCACCACGCGATCAGCGATGGCGGCGATGGCGGCGTTGTGCGTGATCAGCAGGGTCGTGGCGCCAAGGCTGTCGTTGACCGTTTTAAGCGCCTCTAGAACCCGCACACCGGTGGCGGAATCCAGCGCGCCCGTCGGCTCGTCGCACAGCAGGACCGACGGCTGCTTGGCCACGGCGCGCGCAATGGCCACGCGCTGCTGCTCGCCGCCGGACATCTGGGCCGGAAAGTGATCCAGACGGTTCTCCAGGCCGACCATGGCGAGGGCGTCTTCGGGACGGAGCGGGGCCTCGGCGATCTCTGTAACCAGGGCGACGTTCTCGCGCGCGGTCAGGCTCGGCATCAGATTGTAGAATTGGAAGACGAACCCGACGTGCCGACGGCGGTATTCGGTCAGCTGGTGCTGGTCGGCCCGACTGATGTCATTCCCCCGGAACAGCACTTCGCCGCTGGTCGGCGTGTCGAGCCCGCCGAGAATGTTCAGGAAGGTCGACTTGCCGCTGCCGGATGCGCCAAGCACCACGACCATCTCGCCGTCTGGCAGATCAAGGTCGACACCCCGGAGAGCGTGAACGGCCCCGGGACCGGAGCCGTAGACCCTGGTCACGGCCCGAGCGCGGAAACAGAGCCGCGATGACGCCGTCGTAGCTGGCGTATCCGCGGCGGCCATCATGCGGCCGCCGTGAGCCATCGGTGTCCCGGTGCGGTTGACTGTTGCGTCCCCAAGGACATGGCGCGGTGATCCCAGTCGGTCAGCACGAGATGCCAGTCGATGGAAGTCCGCCCCTTGATCTGGATCAATTAGGCCCATCGCGCACCCGATCAGGAGCGATCGAGGACGCAGAGAACCGCGGAGTCTCACCTTCGGGTTGAGGCTATGAGCTCAATTAGGCTGCACGCCGCCGCCCACCCTGGCTATGGTGAAGGCTGATCGCCTCAGATGAAGTAGGAATGCATGTCCAAGGCCAGTCTGACATTTCTAGGGGGCGCGGGCACTGTCACCGGCTCCCGCCACCTGCTCCAGCTGGGCGGGCGCAAGATCCTCGTCGATTGCGGATTATTCCAGGGTCTGAAGGCGTTGCGTCTGAAGAATTGGGCAGAGTTTCCGGTAGACCCGGCCAGCATCGATGCAGTCGTGCTGACTCACGCGCACCTCGATCATTCCGGCTACCTGCCAAAGCTAGTGCGCGAAGGCTTTCGGGGACCCATTTTCTGCACGAGCGCCTCGGCCGACCTCTGCGAACTCCTGCTGCTGGATAGCGCCAAGATCCAGGAGAGCGATGCGGAATTCGCCAACCGTCACGGCTTCTCCAAGCACAAGCCCGCCCTGCCGCTGTACGGCAAGCGCGACGCGCTGCGCGCGCTGGAGCAGCTGCGCGCCATCGACTTCGACACGCCCACTGACCTTGGACACGGCGTTAATCTGCTGTTCCGCCGCGCCGGGCATATTCTGGGGGCGGCGACCGTTCAACTCCGTTCGGGCGGCAAGACTTTCGTCTTTTCCGGCGACATCGGCCGCTACGACGACCCTCTGATGCATGATCCTGCCGCCGTGGCTCAGGCGGACTACCTGCTGGTGGAGTCGACCTATGGCGATCGACAGCACGCGCAGGTCGCTCCAGCTGACGCCCTTCTGGAGGTAATCCAACGGACCACGGCGCGAGGGGGGACCGTGATCATCCCCGCCTTCGCGGTCGGTCGGGCCCAGGAGCTTCTTTATCTCTGCTGGCGTCTGAAACAGGCGGGTCGCCTGTCGCTGACGCCCATCTATCTCGACAGTCCTATGGCCATCAACGCCAGTGGAATGCTCGAGCGGCACCCGCACGACCATCGTCTCTCGCCTGACGAGTGCCAAGCCGCGATGGCCTCTGCGACCTATGTGCAGGACGTGGAGGAATCCAAAGCGCTCAGTCACAATGGCATGCCGAAGGTGATCATCTCGGCCAGCGGCATGGCCACTGGGGGGCGCGTTCTGCACCACATCAAGGCCTACGGACCAGACCCCAAGAACACGATCCTGTTCGCCGGTTTCCAGGCCGCCGGCACGCGCGGCGAAGCCCTCATCAACGGCGCGCGGGAAGTGAAGATTCATGGCGGTTTCGTTCCCATCCGCGCTGAGATCGATAACCTGCCCATGCTCTCGGCTCATGCTGACGCCGATGAGATTCTGCGTTGGCTTGGCGGCTTCGAGCGGCCGCCCAAAATGACCTTTATCGTGCACGGGGAGGCAGGCGCTTCGTTGGCGCTGCAGGAACGGATCGAGCGGGAACTCGGCTGGCCCTGCGTGATCCCGGCCGAGGGAGACGAACAGGTTCTTTCGTGACCGACGGATCGCAGCCGCCACTGCCCATCCTCACCGCGCGCCGGTTGGGACTGCTGTCACAACATGACGCCATCGTCCTGATGCGTGAGGACAGCCCGGTCTGCCGGTCGGAGGGCCACGGCCCACGCTCGCAGGTGCTGCTGATGGCCCACGGCCGCGAGGTGATGGCGACCCTCTACCAGGTCACCGGCGGCGAACTGGTGCAGACGGACGAGGCGGGGCTTTCCGAGGCGGCCTGGGAAAGACTGGGCGTCGCCCACGGGGACGAGATCCACGTCCGCCATCCGCCGGCCCTGACCTCGATGTCCAGCGTGCGCCGGCGCGTGTACGGCAAACGCCTGGATGCGCCCTCAATGGCTGACATCATTTCCGACATCGCCGCGGGCCGCTACAACGACGTTCATCTGTCCGCCTTTCTGACGGCCTGCTCGGCCTTGCCCCTGGATCGCGACGAGGTCGTCCATCTCACCCGCGCCATGGTGCAGGCCGGCGAACAGCTCAGCTGGGATTCATCGGTCGTGATCGACAAGCACTCTGTGGGTGGTTTGCCGGGCAACCGCACCACGCCGATCATCGTAGCCATTGTCGCGGCGAACGGACTGGTGATCCCGAAAACCTCGTCCCGCGCCATCACCTCTCCAGCCGGCACGGCCGACACCATGGAGACCCTGACCAACGTCGACCTCGACCTCGCGGCCATGCGCAGGGTGGTCGAACAGGAAGGCGGTTGCCTCGCTTGGGGCGGCGCCATGCGGCTGAGCCCAGCCGACGACGTGCTCATCCGGGTGGAGCGGGTGCTCGACATCGACACTGAAGGCCAGTTGGTGGCCTCCGTGCTCTCAAAGAAAATCGCGGCCGGATCCACCCATGTGGTGCTCGACATTCCCGTGGGCCCGACGGCCAAGGTTCGCTCCGATCAAGACGCCGACGCCATCGCAGACGCCCTTACCCATGTGGCGCGTGTGTGCGGCGTTGAGGTCCGGTGCGTGCGCACCGACGGTGGTCAGCCGGTCGGTCGCGGCATCGGCCCCGCCT
>JAHINZ010000482.1 GCA_018895795.1 Alphaproteobacteria bacterium | reverse complement strand
GCCGCCGCCGGCGAAGCGATGATCGCATCGACCACCGACCAGCCCCGCGTGAACCTGTCGGCGGTCTTCCACGAGGCGACCCTGGACGCCGTGCTGCGCGCCCTCTTCTCGCTGCCCGCCGACGATCGCCGGGCGCGGATGGCGAAGATGGTGCGGACGTTCGTCTCCGGGCCGGGCCGCGCCCAGCTGTGGGACGGCCTGGCCAAGACCGAGGACGACTTCGCCTTCTCGCTGGGCCCTCGCAAGCGTTTCGCCAAGGCCTGGTTCGCCGAGGTCGACGCCATCGTCACCGAGCGACGGGTCAAAGGGCCCGGCGGCGGCGACATGCTCGACCTGCTGATCGCGGCGCGCGATCCCGAAACCGGCGAACCCTTGACCGACGCCGAGATTCGCGAGCAGTCGGCGACGATGATCGCCGCCGGCTTCGAGACCACCTCGCGCTTGCTATTCTGGACGGCCTATCTGCTGGCCCGCGATCCCGCCGAACAGGCCCGGGTGCGCGCCGAAATCGCCGCCGCGCCGCCCGAGACCATGGACAGCCTCGCCGCCTTGCAGGCCTGGCCTCGCCTGAAGGCCTGCCTGCTGGAGGCCCTGCGGCTCTATCCGCCGGTCAGCCTGATCCTGCGCGCCAATGTCGGGACCGAGACGATCCTGGGCCACCGCCTCCCGCCTGGCTGCCTGATCACGATCAGCCCTTGGGTCATGCAGCGCCACAATGGGCTGTGGGAGGAGCCCACGGCCTTCCGACCCGATCGCTTCGCCGGTAAGGCCGCACCCTGGACCAGCGGCGCCTTCATGCCGTTCGGCGGCGGGCCGCGCATCTGCATCGGGGCCAGCTTCGCGATGGCCGAGGCGCAGGTGATACTGGGCCAGCTGCTGGCGCGGTTCGACATCGCCCTGGACGACCGCCGCGCGATGATCCCCGTGGGCGGCGTCACCACCTCGCCCAGCGTCGAGCTCTGGTTCCGACTCACACCGGTTCGGCAGGAATAGACAAGCCGCCTCCCCTTGCGGCAGGCAAACTGAGACACGAGCTTGGCCACAAGCCTGAAGGACCCGCTCCCATGACCGACGTCATCCGCCCCAACGCCATCGCCGACGACAGCGCCCATGGCGGCCTGCAGGTCTTTGTCACCGCCGGGCCGACCAGCCTGGTGGCCGATGTGAAGGTCTCGGCGGGCGGTCTGGACCTGGGTCCCGATCCGCACGACCTCGTGGCCGCCGGCCTGGCGGCCTGCACCACCATGACCCTGCGCCTCTACGCCCAGCGCAAGGCCTGGCCCCTGGGCGCGGTGCATGTGGAGGTCCGCCACCACCGCGACGCCGACCTGAGCCCGCCGGACCGCTTCGATCGCGAGATCACCCTGGACGGCGCGCTGGACGACGAACAGCGGCGACGCCTGTTGCAGATCGCCGAGCTGTGCCCGATCCACAAGCTGCTGACCGCCGGCGCGCGGATCGTGACGACGGTGGGGTGAGGCCGAGCGACTTGCCCCCTCCGCGCCTTCGGCGCTCCTCCCCCGGAGGGGGAAGATGAGATCGTCTTCCCCCTCCGGGGGAGGACGGCTGCGAAGCAGCCAGGAGGGGGCAAGTGCTGGCCGCTAAAACCCGTAGAGCGCCTTGTACTCCGCGTCCTTGTCGGCGATCTGCCGCGCGCAATCGACCATCACCTTGGCCTGTTTCCAGGTGGCGTCGTCCTGCATCTTGCCGTCCAGCATGGCCACGCCGGTGCCGTCGGGCATGGCCTCGAGGATGCGCTTGGCGAAGATCACCTCGTCCGGGGCGGGGCTGAACACCGACTTGGCGATGGCGATCTGGCTGGGGTGCAGGCTCCAGGCCCCGGCGCAGCCCATCAGGAAGGCGTTGCGGAACTGCTGCTCGCAGGCCACCGGATCGTCGATGGCCCCGAACGGGCCATAGAAGGGCTTGATGCCGTGGGCGGCGCAGGCGTCGACCATCTTGGCGAAGGTGTAGTGCCACAGGTCCTGCTGCACCGAAGCGCGCGGCGCGCCGTCGGCGTGCGGATCCTCGATGACCCGATAGCCGGGATGGCCGCCGCCGACCCGGGTGGTCTTCATGGCGCGGCTGGCGGCCAAGTCTGCGGGACCCAGGGAGATGCCCTGCATCCGCGGGCTGGCGCCGGCGATCTGCTCGACATTCATCACCCCCTCGGCGGTTTCGAGGATGGCGTGCAGCAGGATCGGCCGGGTGACGCCATGCTTGGCCTCCAGCGAAGCCAGCAGTTGGTCCATGTAGAAGATGTCCCAGGGCCCCTCGACCTTGGGGACCATGATCACGTCGATCTTGTCGCCGGCCTTCTCGACCAGGGTCGAGATCTCGTCCAGGTGCCAGGGCGAGTTGAGGCAGTTGATCCGAACCCACAGGCCCACGCCCAGGGCCTTGAAATCGACGTCGCGGGCCATGGCGATCGTGCCGGCCAGGGCCGCGCCCTTGGCGTCGGCGGGGATGGCGTCTTCCAGATTGGCCAGGATCACGTCGACGGTCGGCGCGATCTCGGGGATCTTGGCGCGCACCTTGTCCAGGTGCGGCGGCACGAAGTGGATCATCCGCTCGACCCGGGCGGGCAGGTCGCGATAGGGCGCCGGCGCGCCGATGGCCAAGGGTTTGAAAAAGCCTCGCGCGGTCTTCATACGCCTACTCCCCGTTCTTGTTCTTTTCGCAGTTGCGAGAACATTGCGGCGGCGCGGTAAGAGCGTCAAGCGCCTGAGTTATCGCCGTTCAGCTTTTAAGCGGGACGGCCGGCGGGATCGGCGGGTCATCCGGATCCTCGCGCTCGAGATCCTGCGCGGCGTCGTTGCTGGACGCCGCCTTGGCGGCCTTGGCCTTGCGGCGACGCGCGGCCGGCTCCAGCTTGAGGCTGGTCAGGGCGTCCTCGCCCTCTTCGCCAAACAGCCCCCGCACGCGGATATCGCGCTGCGGATAGGGAATCTCGATCTTGGCCTGGCGCAGGGCGTCGTCGATCGCCCAGGTATAGGCCGCGTTGACGGCCGCGGGGCGACGCACCGATTCCACGGTCGGCCAGACGATCAGTTCAAACTTCAGGGCGCTCTCGCCAAAGCCGACCAGCCAGACCTGGGTGCGGCGCACCGCGTCGTCCGGCGAAGTGAACGGCACGGCGCGGGCCGCCTTCAGCACCGCCTCGCGGACCTTTTCCTTGTCGATGCCAAAGGCGGTGACGAAGGGTATGCGGATGCGACGGTTGGTGTTGCGCAGGGTCCAGTTGATCACCTGGTCGTTCACCAGCACCGAGTTGGGCACGATGATGTCGGTGCTGTCATTGGTGCGGATGCGGGTGGCGCGCGGGCCGATCTCGTGGACCACGCCGCGCCCGCCATTGGACAGCTCGACGAAGTCGCCCACCGCCACCAGCCGCTCGAACACCAGGCTCACGCCGGAGGCGAAGTCCTTGATGATGCCCTGCAGGCCCAGGCCGACGCCGACACCGACGGCGCCGGCGAACACCGCCAGGGAGGTCAGGTCCAGGCCCATGGTCGACAGGCCCACCGTCACCCCGATGATCACCAGGCCATAGGTCAGGACCTTCTCGACGATGTAGAGCGAGGCCGCGTCCCCGGCCGCCCGCTCGCGCAGCCCCCGCAGCCCGACCGAACTCAGCCGTGCGGCGAACAGCGCCACCGCCACGATCAGCACCCCGGCCGCGAGGCCTCCGACCGTCACCGACGCCTTGCCCAGCTTCAGGAGTTCGAAGGAATCGAGCGTGCGGAGCGGGTTGGCGGCCATGGGGCGGAGTGTGGGCGGATCGGGCGGGAGGGATCAAGGGCCCTCTCCTCCCCCTCTTGGGGGAGGTGGCGCGCCCGCGAAGCGCGGCGTGACGGAGGGGGCTGGTCATGACTCAGCAGGCGCGGCGCTGACCCCCTCCACCGCCGTTCGGCGGTCCCCCTCCCCCAAG
>JAHINZ010000040.1 GCA_018895795.1 Alphaproteobacteria bacterium | reverse complement strand
GACACCCTGCGCGTCAACGTGAAGATCAAGGAAGGCGAGCGCGAACGCGTTCAGGCCTACGAGGGCGTCTGCATCGCCCGCGCCGGCGCCGGCATCCATGAGAGCTTCACGGTCCGCAAGATCTCGTTCGGCGAAGGCGTGGAGCGTCTGTTCCCGCTGCTGTCGCCGAACATCGAAAGCATCGAAGTCAAGCGTCGCGGCGTCGTCCGTCGCGCCAAGCTCTACTATCTGCGCGACCGTCGCGGTAAGTCGGCCCGGATCGCCGAACGCCAGACCATCCGCAAGGAAAAGGGCCCGGCAGCCTAGGCTGCGGCTCATTTGCCGATCTGAACGAGGCCCCGGCGGAAACGCCGGGGCCTTTTTCTTTGCGGGTTTCCCCCAAACCGGGCGAGGTCGCCCTTTAGTGCGTTCGCACGCGTCTTGACAGGTCGAGGCTGAGGGGGGACGCTCCGATCACCCCCGCCGCCTCGCGACGGGCTCTTAGACCGCTCCCTCTCAGGGTGTGGCCCGCTTCAGCTGGCGTTCCGCGTCACTGAGCAACAAGCGATACCAGGGCGCGCCTCTGCATTCCTGCGGGAAAGGGCGCGCCCTTTGGCTTTGGGGCCCGCTGATCCGACGGACACACCAGGCAAGAATTTGTCTCTGGCCCGGTCCAAGACTGGATTTTCACGCACGATCCGCCCTATATCCCCGCCATGTCCGGCCATACCTCCCCCCAATCCTCCCCCCAAGCCTCCAGCAGGACCTTGTACGACAAGATCTGGGACGCCCATGTCGTCAGCCAAGCCGATGGCGAGGCGATCCTCTATATCGATCTGCACCTGATCCATGAGGTGACCACGCCCCAGGCCTTCGCCGGTCTGCGCGCCGCCGGCCGCAAGGTGCGTCGCCCCGACCGCACCCTGGCCGTGGCGGATCACAACATCCCGACCGAGGGCCAGGCCCTGGGCGTCGACGCTGTCGCCGACGAGGAGGCCCGTCTGCAGCTGCAGACCCTGGCCCGCAACGTCAAGGACAACGGCATCGAGTTCTTCCCGATGGGCGATATCCGCAACGGCATCGTCCATGTGGTCGGTCCCGAACAGGGCCGCACCCAGCCGGGCATGACCATCGTCTGCGGCGACAGCCACACCTCCACCCATGGCGCCTTCGGGGCCCTGGCCCACGGCATCGGCACCTCCGAGGTCGAGCACGTCCTGGCCACCCAGACCCTGCGCCAGGAAAAGGCCCGCAACATGCTGGTCCGCGTCGACGGCCAGTTGGGCCCCGGCGTCACCGCCAAGGACGTCGCCCTGGCCGTGATCGGCGTGATCGGCACGGCCGGCGGCACCGGCTATGTCATCGAGTTCGCCGGCGAGGTCATCTCGGCCCTGTCGATGGAAGGCCGCATGACCCTGTGCAACCTGACCATCGAGGGCGGGGCCAAGGCCGGGCTGATCGCCCCCGACGACAAGACCTACGCCTATATCCAGGGCAAGCCCGCCGCCCCCAAGGGCGCGGCCTGGGCGATGGCGCGCAATCACTGGACCAGCTTCTTCTCCGATCCCGGCGCGGTGTTCGACCGCACGGTCGTCATTGACGGCTCGGCCCTGGTCCCGATGGTCACCTGGGGCACCAGCCCCGAGGACGTGATCCCGGTGACCGGCAACGTGCCCGATCCCGAAAGCTTCCCCACCCCCGACAAGCGCGCCGCCGCCCACCGGGCCCTGGACTATATGGGTCTGACCGCCGGTCAGCCGATCTCGGACGCCCGCATCGACCGGGTCTTCATCGGCTCCTGCACCAACAGCCGGATCGAGGACATGCGTGCCGCCGCCGCCGTGGTGCAGGAGGCCTTCCTGCACGGCCGGCTGGTGGCCGACCACGTCAAGGCCATGGTCGTGCCGGGCTCGGGCCTGGTCAAGGAACTGGCCGAAGAGGAAGGCCTGGACGCGATCTTCAAGGCCTCGGGTTTTGACTGGCGCGAGCCGGGCTGCTCGATGTGCCTGGCCATGAACCCCGACAAGCTGCAGCCGCAAGAGCGCTGCGCCTCGACCAGCAACCGCAATTTCGAAGGCCGCCAGGGCCGCGCCGGCCGCACTCACCTGGTCTCGCCGGCCATGGCGGCCGCGGCGGCCATCGCCGGCCATCTGGTCGATGTGCGCACCTTCCTTGAGGAGACCGTCTGATGCAGGCCTTTACCCGCCTCGACGGCCGCGCCGTCCCCCTGTCGCTGGCCAATATCGACACCGACCAGATCATCCCCAAACAGTTCCTGAAGACCGTGGACCGCGAGGGCCTCGCCAAGGGCCTGTTCTACGATTTCCGCTTCGACGGCGACGGCAAAGAGATCAAGGCCTTCGTGCTGAACCGCCCCGACTATAAGGGCTCCAGCGTCCTGATCGCCGGCGACAATTTCGGTTGCGGATCGTCGCGCGAACACGCGCCGTGGGCCCTGATGGATTTCGGGATCCTCTGCGTGATCTCGACCGGTTTCGCCGATATCTTCAACAACAACTGCTTCAACAACGGCCTGCTGCCCGTGGTGCTGAAGCCCGAGGAGGTCGCCGTCCTGATGGACGAGGCCAAGGGCGGCAACCACATGGTCAGCATCGACCTTGAGGCCCAGACGGTGATCTCGCCGTCGGGCCAGAGCTTCCATTTCGACATCGACCCGGTGCGCAAGGACAAGATGCTGCGCGGCCTGGACTTCATCGGCGAGACCCTGATGCACGGCGCCGACATCGACCTGTTCGAAAGTAAGCGCGCCATCGGCCAGCCCTGGCTGGAGCTGTGACCGCCGTGCGTCCTTCGAGGCCCGCTGCGCGGGCGCCTCAGGATGAGGATATCCGCAAAACCTCCCTCATCCTGAGGTGCGAGGCGAAGCCGAGCCTCGAAGGACGCACGACCTCGCCAGTTTGGGACGAACGCCCATGACCATTATCCTGGCTGGCACCGTCCGCCTGCCCCCTGCACGCCTGGCCGATCTGCGGCCGCACCTGCGGGCCCAGGTCGAGGGCAGCCGCGCCGAACCGGGCTGTCTGGACTACGCCCTGACCGAGGATCCGCTCGATCCGGGTCTGATCCGGGTCTATGAGCATTTCGTCGACGAGGACGCCCTGGCCTTCCACCGCGCCAGCCCGCACATGGCCGCCTGGCGCGCCTGCTGGCCGGAGCTGGGTATGGGTGAGCGTCGCATGTCTTCGTTCGACGTGTCCGCCTACCGCGAAATCTAAGAGAGCTTCCCGATGTCCACGCTTCTGCTTCTGCCCGGCGACGGGATCGGTCCCGAGGTCTGCGGGGAGGTGCGTCGCGTGGCGGCCGCCCTGACGCCGAACCTGATCGTCGAGGAAGCCATCTATGGCGGCGCCAGCTATGACGCCCACGGAACGCCGCTGACCGACGAGGTCCGTGGACGTGCCCTGGCCAGCGACGCCGTGCTAATGGGCGCCGTCGGCGGTCCCAAGTGGAAGGACGCCCCGCGTCATCTGCGTCCGGAAGCCGGCCTGCTGGCCCTGCGCAAGGCGATGGACGTGTTCGCCAATCTGCGCCCGGCCTATTGTTTCGAAGCCCTGGCCGACGCCTCCAGCCTCAAGCGCGAGCTGGTCTCGGGCCTGGACATCATGTTCGTCCGTGAACTGACCGGCGGCGTCTATTTCGGCGAGCCGCGCGGCATCACCGACCTGGGCGACGGCCAGAAGCGCGGCGTCGACACCCAGGTCTATACGACCGCCGAGATCGAGCGCGTGGCGCGCGTAGCCTTCGAGCTGGCCCGCGGCCGCTCCAACCGCGTCGCCTCGGCCGAGAAGTCGAACGTGATGGAATCGGGCCTGCTGTGGCGGCAGGTGGTCACCGACCTGCACGCCCGCGACTATGCCGACGTCCAGCTGGAGCACATTCTGGCCGACAACTGCGCCATGCAGCTGGTCCGCGCGCCCAAGCAGTTCGACGTCATCGTCACCGACAACCTGTTTGGCGACATCCTGTCCGACGCCGCGGCGATGCTGACCGGCTCGCTGGGCATGCTGCCCTCGGCCGCCCTGGGCGCGCCGGGCAAGCCGGGCCTGTATGAGCCGATCCACGGCTCAGCCCCGGACATCGCCGGCCAGGGCGTGGCCAATCCGCTGGCCGCCATACTGTCGTTCGAGATGGCCCTGCGCTGGTCGCTGGGTCAGATCGAGGCGGCCGACAGGCTGCTCGGCGCGGTCAAGGCGGCGCTGGACGGCGGGGCCCGCACCCGCGACCTGGGCGGTTCGCTGTCGACGGTGGAAATGGGCGACGCGGTGCTGAAGGCGCTCTAGGCGCCCCGAGCGGCTCGGGGTTCAGCCCTTGGGCGGGCGGCGACGACGGGGAACGCGGACGGTGGCTTCGCCGTCCATGATCAACTCGCCGTCGACGAAGGCCTCGCAGCGCAGAACCACCCGCGCGCTGGCCTCGTCGATCGCCGCGACCGTGACGCGAGCGACCACGACATCGTCGATGCGCACCGGCTTGTGGAACGCCAGGGTCTGGCTCAGATAGATCGCGCCCGCGCCGGGCAGGATGGTGCCGACCACGGCCGATCCGAACGAGGCCGACAGCAGGCCATGGGCGATCCGGCCGCGATAGGCGGTCCGCGACGCGAAGGCCTCGTCCATGTGCACGGGATTGAAGTCGTCGGAGGCCTCGGCGAAGCGCTGGATGCGCTCCGCGGTCACGATGACGCGCTTTTCGGCGACCATCCCGACGACGAGCTCTTCCAGGATATAGCCGCCCGACAGATGTGGTTCGATCATCCTGCGCGGTTAGCGGTCATGCGGCGCGGTGGCTAGTGAAAATGCGTTGGCGGCGGAGGGGCGAGGCGGCGAAGGTCGGATTTTGGCCAGTAGGCGCGCGCCGGGCCGTCGGGCTCGAGCCCTAACGCTCTTCGTCGAATCGGTTAGCCACCAGGTCGCTGAGCGCGGTGACGGCGGCCTCGGCCTCGGGGCCTTCGGCGGCGATGTCGATGGTCGAGCCGATGCCGGCCGCCAGCATCATCAGGCCCATGATCGAGCGGGCGTCGACGCAGGCGCCGTCGCGGCTGACCGTCACCTCGGCGTCAAAGCCGGCCGCCATCTTCACGAACTTGGCCGAGGCCCGGGCGTGCAAACCCCGTTCATTGACGATCTCGACCGTTTTCGCCGCCATGCGACTCATTTTTCTCCCGCGAGCACATAGGAGGCCACGGAGATGTATTTTCGTCCAGCCTCCTGGGCGTGGGCGACGCAAGCCTGCAGGGTCTCGCGCTGGCGCACGCTGGCCAGCTTGATCAGCATGGGCAGGTTCAGGCCGGCGATGACCTCGGCCTTGGTCTGTTCCATCACCGAAATGGCCAGGTTGCTAGGCGTGCCGCCGAACATGTCGGTCAGCAGGATCACGCCTTGGCCGCTGTCGACGGCGGCGCACGCCTTCAGGATGTCGGTGCGGCGACGTTCCATGTCGTCTTCCGGACCGATGCAGATCGCCACCACGGCGGTCTGTGGCCCGACCACATGTTCCATGGCGGAGACAAATTCGTCCGCCAGACGCCCGTGCGTAACGATCACGAGCCCGATCATGCCAGATGTCTCAACCGGGATCCCCATAACCCGCAGCGGCCGGGAGGAGCCGCACGGGCGGACTTGATACGCTCGTTAGAGAGGGACTCCAAGATGCTGAAGCATGCGTGTGATTTTCGCGGGCGCGGCGGGTTCCACGGGCCACAGGTCGAAAACGGGAACACGCACGTCCAGAAGGGTGTCGAACTGGGGCTCGGGCAGGCGCTCGACGGCCGACGGGGCGTCCACGCAACGCGCGATCATCGTCACCTCGCAAAAGTCCAGCGCCGGTTGCGGCGCGACGCCCAGGCCCCGCACTTCCAGCAGGCCGGCGAGGGCGGCGGGGGGCTTGCCGTAGAGCCGGCCGCCCGAAGCGAACACCACCACGCGGTCGTCGGCCACCAGGCGAAAGCCCGTCGCCAGGGCGCGCAGGGCCAGATCGCTCTTGCCCACGCCGGAGGGGCCCTCGATCAAGACCCCTCGCCAGCGCCCCGCCAGACGCAGGGCGATCAGGCCGGCGTGCCGAATCACGCCCGCGATTCCGGCAGGTCGACGGTGAACCGGGCGCCGATCACCGCGCCGTCCGCGTCCCGGCGATTCTCGGCGGTCAGCCCGCCGCCGTGCGCCTCGACGATCTGGCGGGCGATGGACAGGCCCAGGCCGGAATTGCCGCCGAACGCCCGCCCCTTGGGCCGCGACGTATAGAAGCGCTCGAAGATGGTCTCCAGATTGTCCGGCGGGATCCCCGGGCCGTCATCGTCGATCGTGGTGACCAGCCGGCCCCGCGTCCGGGTCAGCACGACGCGCACCTCCCCGCCGGCGGGGCTGAACGAGCGGGCATTGTCGATCAGGTTGCGGAACACCTGGCCGATCGGCGTCTCGCGGGCCATCAACCGCGCCGGCGCGTGGAGGTCGCCGGTCGAGATCAACACCCGCACGCTGCCGGGCGCCT
>JAHINZ010000481.1 GCA_018895795.1 Alphaproteobacteria bacterium | reverse complement strand
TCGAGCGCTTCCTGCACGACAATCCCGACATGCGCAGCAAGGTGATGCTGCTGCAGATCGCCCCGTTGTCCCGCGATGAGGTCGAGGCCTATCAGGATCTGCGCTCGCGGCTCGACGGCCTGATCGGCCGGATCAACGGCGCCTATGCCGAAATGGACTTCACGCCGATCCGCTATGTGAACCGGTCCTACCGACGCGACGAGTTGGCGGGGATCTACCGCGCCGCCAAGGTGGGATTGGTCACGCCGCTGCGCGACGGCATGAATCTGGTGGCCAAGGAATATGTCGCGTCTCAGGACCCCGAGGATCCCGGCGTCTTGATCCTGTCGCGCTTCGCCGGCGCGGCCCGACAATTGTCGGACGCCCTGATCATCAATCCCAACAGCCCAGAAGAAATTTCCGACGCCCTGAGCCGGGCCCTAGCTATGGGGCTGCCCGAACGCAAGCGACGCTGGGAAGCCATGTTTGATAATGTTCGGCGGAAGGACGTCACGGCTTGGCGAGATGACTTCGTGGGCGCCCTGACGGCTCCGCTGTCCCCCGAGATCGAGGCGCCCGCCGCCTTGGTGAGGCCCGCCGTCGAGGTTTACGCCAGCGAGGAAGCCTAGGGCTCGGACGCGAGAGAGATCCGCGTGTAGATAACCACCGGCCATTTGACGGGGCTGACCACCGGCCGGGGCGGCCCTTCAGGCTGAGTGGACCAGGCCCCGGCGCCGGCGCTCAGACTCATCGCCGCCATCAGCGCGCCGCCCATGGCCGTACGATGCAGCGAGGGTTGCGGTCGCGCCAGCATGGCCACGCGTTCCTCCAGCGGATGCGGTGTCGCGGCGGGCCAATGGCAGCCCAAAGGCAGAACGCGAGCGTCGAGCTGGGTCTTTAACAAGGTGCGGGCATAGAGGCCCCGCGCCCGTGACAGGCGCCCAATAACCCTGGCGTCACAGGCCAGTTCCTGGTCGAGCCGGGCCTCCCGGACCGCTAGATGAACAAGCGGATTGAACCAGGCGAGGCACTGGATCAAAGCCATCGCCGCATTGGCTCGCGGGTCCTGGCGCTCGATATGGGCGCGCTCATGGGCCCGGATAACCGCGCGCTCGGCGTCCGTGAAGCGGGTCTGATAGTCTCTGGGGACGATCATGCGTGGATTGAACACGCCGACCACGGCGGGACCAGCCTCGCCCGAGCGCGCCCGCGCCATGAACCGCGCCTGACTCCAGGCTAGCAAAGCCAAAGCCAGCATCGCCCCCACGGCCCATAACCGCTCCAGGATCACGGCATGATCGCCCGACATCATGAACCGATGGGCGGCCGCCGCCCCGGGCTCTACGGCGCGGGGCGGCAGCAGCGCCGCCAGACCGGCGGCCAGCGGCAGAAGCCACAGCAAATAGGCCGTCTCCGCGCCAAACAGCGCACGCGCCGGACGGCGCAACGGCAGAACCAGCAAGATGGCAAGCCCTGCGGCCAGATTACAGAAGCCCAGGTGGACGATGACCTCAGTCGCCATTTTCCAGATCCTCGATCAGGCGCTTGAGGCGCGCGATCTCCTCGGCCTTGAGGGCGCGATGCTGGGCGAAATGACTGATCATGGGCGCCAATTGCCCCTCGAAAAGCCGGTCCAGCAGGCCCTGACTTTCGGCCTGGACATAAGCGCTGCGCGCGATCAGCGGCCGGTAGCCGTGCTTGCCCTCGGCGCGCTCCGACTTGATGGCCTTTTTCTTCAGGAGGCGATTGATCAGTGTTTTGACCGTGGCCTCGCCCCAGGACTGGCTGGCCCCGACCTCCACCACCAGCTCGTCGGCCGTCAGCGGCTCACGCCGCCACAGCGCTTCCATCACATGACTTTCGGCGGCGGTGATATGCATGACTCATTACGTCCGTAATACTGACTGACGCTATACCCGTCGAACGGCCTGTCAAGCGATGCCGGAGTTGCGCGGGCTTGCCCCAGGTCACAGGGGTCCGCATGGCTCGCGTCTGGCCCGCAATCGGCGCGCCCGGCTTGGCGACGAGCTCGGCCCCGATGGTTGGCCGACAGGATTCGCTAGGCCAGAAACCTGACTTCACCCCTCGCCTCGGCCCTCAGAACCGAGAGAAACACGGCGCGGATCGCGAGTCGCTTGACCGACGCCGCACCACCGCATTGTCAATGACACCGGTTTCCACTAGAGACATCTCAGACCCGTAAAATGGGCTGTTGTATTGTTTGGTGAGGGAGGACTAGCGGCGTGACCGTTTCTACAGCCGAGAGCGATGCGTTCGCACCGGCGTCCATCGCTCCCCAATTTGTCCAGGCGCGCCAAGCGGGCGTCGCCGTACCCGGCTATCCCGGCGGCCTGATCCCGATGACCATGGCCGACGGCTACGCCGTGCAAGAAATCGCCATCGACCTGTGGCCTGACGCGTTGGTCGGCTGGAAGGTCGGCCTCGTCCCCCCTCAGCATCAGGCCCGTCTGGGCGCCGAGCGTCTGGCCGGCTGCATCTTCAAGAAGAAGGTCTGGGAGGCCGGCTTCGCGCCGACCCCGTTCCGCGCCATCGCCGGCGGCTTCACGGCCGTCGAAGCGGAATTCATCGTGCGCCTGGGCCAGGACGCGCCCGCGGACAAGACCGAATGGACCGCCGAAGAGGCCGCCGACTATGTCGGCGAGCTGATCTTGGGCGTCGAAATCGCCGGTAGCCCGTTGGCCACCATCAACGCCCTGGGCCCGCCCGTCGTCGCCTCGGACTTCGGCAACAATGACGGCCAGATCCTGGGCCCGGTGCTCGCCAACTGGCGCGACATCGCCTGGGAAGACATGACGGTCGAGACTGTGATCAACGGCGTCAGCGTCGGTAAGGGCAGTGCGGCGTCGATCCCTGGCTCGCCCCTGGCGGCCCTGGCCTTTTTGCTGGGCCACGTGGCCTCGCGCGGACGTCCGCTGAAGAAGGGCATGCTGGTCACGACCGGCGCCAGCACCGGCATCCACGAGGTGGTTGCCGGCGACGCCGCAAAGATTAGCTTCGGCGCCTTGGGACAGGTGGAGTGCGTCGCCGTCCCGGCGAAATAAGAAAACAAGAAACTAGGGTAAGGAAGACGTATCCATGGATCTCCCTAAAACCCCCGCTGTGTCCGAGAAGATCGGGCGGTATCGGTGGGTGATCGTCACCCTGCTGTTCGCGGCGATGGTCATCAACTATGTCGACCGACAGACCATCGGTCTGCTCAAGCACGATCTCTCCACGGAGTTCGGCTGGGACGAGACCCACTATGCCGACCTCGTGTTCTATTTTCAGCTCGCCTACGCCGTGGCCTATCTGGCGTGGGGCAAGATCATGGACAAGATCGGGGCCCGTTGGGGCTTCGGCATCGCCTTCTTCATCTGGCAGATGGCCCATATCGGTCACGCCCTGGCGCGCGGCTTTACCGGCTTCGCGATCGCCCGCATGGGCCTGGGCATCGGTGAGGCCGGTGGTTTTCCGGGCGGCATCAAGGCCGTCGCCGAATGGTTCCCCAAGAAGGAACGCGCCCTGGCCACCGGCATCTTCAACGCCGGCACCAATATCGGCGCCATCGTCACCCCGCTGGTGGTGCCGGCCATCGTGCTGGCCTTCGGCTGGCAGATGGCCTTCATCGTCACCGGCCTGGCCGGGCTGATCTGGCTGCCGATCTGGCTGCTGGTCTACCGCACGCCGCGTGAGCAAAAGAAGCTCGGGGCCGCCGAACTGGCCCATATCGAGCAGGACGAAGCCGATCCCGTCGAGAAGATCGGCTGGCTCAAGCTGCTGACCAAGCGCGAGACCTGGGCCTTCGCCCTGGGCAAGTTCCTGATCGACCCGATCTGGTGGATGTTCCTGTTCTGGCTGCCCGACTTTCTGGGCAAGCGCTATGGCCTGGACCTCAAGAGCTTCGGCCCACCCCTGATCGCCATCTATCTGTTGTCGGATGTCGGCAGTGTTGGCGGCGGATGGTTGTCATCCAACTTCATGAAGATGGGCTGGAGCATCAACGCCGCGCGCAAGACCACCATGCTGATCTGCGCCCTGCTGGCCGTGCCGGTGATCTTCGCGGCCAATGTCGACAGCCTGTGGCTCGCGGTGCTGATCATCGGCGTCGCCACGGCGGCCCACCAGGGCTTCTCGGCCAATCTCTACACCCTGCCCTCGGACGTCTTTCCGCGCGGCGCGGTCGGCTCGGTCGTCGGCATCGGCGGCATGCTGGGCGCCTTCGGCGGCATGCTGTTCTCGAAATATATCGGCAAGGTCCTGGATCAGATCGGCACCTACACGCCGATCTTCCTGGTCGCCGGCAGCGCCTATCTGGTGGCCCTGCTGGTCATCCATATCCTGACGCCCAAGATGGAGCCGGTGAAGATCTAGCCCTTCGCCCTCTCCAGACGATCAAGCCCCCGACGCCTGGCGCGTCGGGGGCTTTTTTCTGGCCGTCGATCAGGCCAACGCCTATCTCAGGCGTCAACATCGAGGAGCCGCCCATGTCCCCCGCCCTGCTCAAGGTCGCCCTGGTCGGCTACGGCTATGTCGGCAAGACCTTCCATGCGCCGCTGATCGCCGCCACGCCGGGCCTGGACCTGCACACGGTGGTCTCCAGCAATCCGGCCAAGGTGCGCGCTGACTTCCCGGAGGTGGCGGTCGTCGCCGCCGACTTGATCCGAGCCCTGGCCGATCCCGCGATCGACCTGGTGGTCATCGCCACGCCCGACTCGTTGCACGCCGACCAGGCCCATGCGGCCCTCGCCGCCGGCAAGCATGTGGTCATCGACAAACCCTTCGCCGCCACCCTGGAGGACGCCCGCGCCGTCGCCGCCCATGCCCGGGAGGTCGACCGCTCGGTCACGGTGTTCCATAACCGTCGCTGGGATAGCGACTTCCTGACGCTCCAGGCCCTGATAGACCGGGGTCATCTGGGCGAGATCGTGCAGTACGAAAGCCATTTCGATCGTTACCGGCCGCTGGTCCGCGACCGCTGGCGGGAAAAGCCTGGGGCCGGGGCGCTGCTGGACCTTGGCCCGCATCTGATCGACCAGGCTCTGGTGCTGTTTGGCAAACCCGAGGCGATCTATGCCGACATCGCCGTTCAGAAGGACGGCGGCGCGGCCGGCGACTATTTTCATCTGCTGCTACGCTATCGGCGCCTGCGGGTGCTGCTGCACGCCAGCCAGATGACCCAGGCCAGCAACCTGCGCCTGGCCGTGCACGGAACCCGCGGCAGCTTCATCAAGAGCGGCCTCGACGCTCAGGAGGATCACCTGAAGGCCGGCATGAAGCCCGGCGCGCCGGGCTATGGC
>JAHINZ010000480.1 GCA_018895795.1 Alphaproteobacteria bacterium | reverse complement strand
TGACCGGCGAGGCGCCGATCAGGTCCGCGAAGGTGGTCTTGCCGCCGGCCCGCTTGGTCAGGCGCTCGACCTCGCCCTTCAGGTCGCCCATCGACAGGGCGTTGCGGATCGAGACGGTGATCCGCTCGGGGCTGGCCGGCTTGATGAAGAAGTCGGTGGCCCCGGCCTGCATGGCCTTGACCACGGTGTCGACGCCGCCGCTGGCGGTCAGCACGATCACCGGTTGGGAAAAGCCGCGGGCCCGCATCTCCTTGAGCGCGTCCTGACCGTTCAGACCGGGCATGACCAGGTCGAGCAGGATGACGTCGACGGGCGCGCCGGAGGCCAGATGCGTCATGGCCGCGTCGCCGCTCTCGGCGTGCGAAACCGCGAAGCCGTCGCGTTCGAGCACGGCCTGGATCAGGCGCCGCTGAGTCGGATCGTCATCGACGACGAGAACCGTCTTGGACATTGGAAAACACCCATCATAACCGGCCGCGTCCAACGTGGGACAGGGCTCTTGTTGGCTCAGAGTGATACAGCAGGGGTGTAAAGACCGGGTTTCGGAGACGTGTCCGGGGCCTTAACGGACGCGCTTAACAGGGTCTCAACGGGCGCGGCCGCGGCGGCGGCGTTGGCGGCGCTTCCCCGGCCGACGCCGCGGGCCCCCTCCTGACCTGCTTCGCAGGTCGTCCTCCCCCTGAAGGGGGAAGATGAGATCCGCGCCCTTCATCTTCCCCCTCCGGGGGAAGACGGTCGCGAAGCGGCCCGTAGGGGGCCAGCGCGCTGGCCACGAATGTCGGCCCGCGTCGCCAAGCCCCGTTGCGCCCCACCCCACAGGGGCCATATCGGTAGGACCATGAACGCGCCCTTCAAGACCGACGCCCCGCCCGAGTGGACCCTCGCCGACCTCTATGCGGGTCGGGACGATCCGCGCATCGAGACCGACCTGGCCGCCGCCAAGGCCGCCAATGACGAACTGGCCTCCCTGGAGGGGCTTTTTCTGCAAGCGCGCACGGAGCCCGAGCGCCTGGGCCGGCTGATCGATCGCGGCGTCAGGCTCTATGAGCAGGCCACCAACGGCCTGTGGAGCGTCGGGGCCTATGCCGGCATGGCCGCCTCGGTGGCCCGGGACGATCCGGCCTGGTCAAAGTTCGAGGCCGACCAGCGGGCCCGCTCGGCCGCGATCGCCGCCGACAGCCTGTTCTTCGCCCTGGAGCTCAACCGGCTGGAGGACGCCGAGATCGCGGCGGCGCTGGACGCCTATCCGCCGGTCGTCCGCTGGACGCCCTGGCTGCGGCGCGTGCGCCTGTCGCGGCCGCACGAGCTGTCGCCGGACCTGGAACATTTCATCGTCGATCGCAGCCCGGCCGCCGCCAATTGGGTGCGGCTGTATGACGAGACCCTGGCCAAGCTGCAGGCCAAGGTCGGCGACGAGACCCTGACCCTGCCCGAGACCCTCAACCGCCTGTCTGACGCCGACGTCACGCGCCGCAAGGCCGCCGCCGACGGCCTGGCCGCCGCCCTCGCCGAGCGGGCCTCGACCCAGGCCCTGGCGCTCAACACCCTGGCGTTCGAAAAGCAGGTCGAGGACCGCTGGCGGCGGTTCAGCGACCCGGCCCAGTCGCGCCACCTGGCCAATGAGGTCGACGCCGACGCCGTCAACGCCCTGGAGGCGGCGGTGGTCGAGGCCTATCCGCGCCTGTCGCATCGCTACTATGCCCTCAAGGCCAGGATCATGGGCGTCGACGCCCTCGACTATTGGGATCGCAACGCGCCGCTCGATGCGGCCACGCCCCGGACCTATGGCTGGGACGAGGCCCAGGCGGTGGTGCTGGACAGTTTCGAGACCCTGGCCCCCAGGTTCGCCGACGCCGCGCGGACCTTCTTCACCCAGCCCTGGATCGACGCCCGCCCCC
The DNA here is from genome assembly GCA_018895795.1 of Alphaproteobacteria bacterium. Classification (GTDB taxonomy): domain Bacteria; phylum Pseudomonadota; class Alphaproteobacteria; order Caulobacterales; family Caulobacteraceae; genus Caulobacter. The sequence continues at coordinate 8,816 of JAHINZ010000480.1, read as the reverse complement.
GGGCCGGCAAGCAATCAGGGGCCTATGCCCACCCGGTGACCGCCGACCGTCACCCCTATGTTTTCATGAACTTCATGGGCGAGCGGCGCGACGTGCTGACCCTGGCCCATGAACTGGGCCACGCGGTCCACCAGACCCTGTGCGCGCCGCTGGGCACCCTGCTGGCCGACACCCCCCTGACCCTGGCCGAGACCGCCTCGATCTTCGGCGAGGGCCTGGTGTTCGACCGGCTGCTGGCCGAGGCGACGCCGGACGATCGCAGGAAGCTGCTGGCCGGCAAGATCGAGGACGGCCTCAACACCGTCGTCCGCCAGATCGCCTTCCACCGCTTCGAGCGGCGCTTCCACGAGGCCCGGCTGGAGGGCGAGCTGTCGCCCGAGCAGATCGGCGGCCTGTGGCTGGAGGTGATGGGTGAGAGCCTGGGTCCGGCGGTGAAGCTCAATCCCGGCTACGAGCACTACTGGGCCTATGTCAGCCACTTCTGCCACGCGCCGTTCTATGTCTACGCCTACGCCTTCGGCGATCTGCTGGTGCGCGGGCTGATGGAGAAGCGCCGCGAGGATCCCGAGGCCTTCGTCCCGCTCTATGAAGCGCTGCTCGCGGCCGGCGGGACCAAGACCTATGTCGAGGCGCTCAAGCCCTTCGGCCTGAACCCGCGCGAGAAGGCGTTCTGGGCGGCGGGGTGTTCGCAGCTGGAACGGCTGGTGGATGAGTTCGAGGCGTTGGTGTGACCTTGAAAACTATCATCACCTTCCTTCTCCCCTTGCGGGAGAAGGTGGCCTCCGAAGGAGGTCGGATGAGGGGTTGCCTTGGCCTGTCCGCCACGCCCTTACAAAATCGTCCGACGTCTATCGACCCCTCATCCGTCGGCTTTGCCGACACCTCTCCCGCAATGGGAGAAGGGAAAGTAGCGTGAATGGCTGATCCTCTGGACCCCGAACGCGATCGCCTCTCCGGCCGCCTGAGCCGCTTCGCCAAGGTCGGCGCGGGCCTGTCCGGCGCCGCCGTGTCCTACGGCGCCAACAGCCTGTTCAGCGGCGACAGCGCCGACGCCCGAAACGCCAAGGCGCTAAGGGCCGCCTTGGGCGGACTGAAGGGACCGCTGATGAAGGCGGCGCAGATGTTCGCCACGGTGCCCGACCTCTTGCCGCCCGAGTTCGCGGCGGAGCTGGCCGAGCTGCAGACCAACGCCCCGGCCATGGGCTGGCCGTTCGTGCGTCGACGGATGGCCGCCGAGCTGGGCCCCGACTGGCCGTCGCGGTTCCAGAGCTTCGAGCACGAGGCCTGCGCCGCCGCCTCGCTGGGCCAGGTGCACCGCGCCGTCGCGCCCGACGGCCGGGCCATCGCCGTGAAGCTGCAATATCCCGACATGCAGAGCGCCGTCGAAAGCGACCTGGGCCAGCTGAAGACCCTGTTTGCTTTGTTCAAGCGGATGGACGGCTCGATCGATCCGACCCAGATGATCGTCGAGATCGGCGACCGCCTGCGCGAGGAGCTCGACTATGGCCGCGAAGCCAAGCTGATGGCGCTGTACGGCGGCTTCTTCACGGGGCGCGACGATATCCGCGTGCCCGAGCCGCTGCCGTCGCTGTCGACCGGCCGCCTGCTGAGCATGACCTGGATGGAGGGGCAGGGCCTTCTGGCCTTCAAGGACGCGCCGCAGGACACCCGCGATCGCATCGCCGCCCTGCTGTTCGAGGCCTGGTGGAGCCCGATGACCCAGCTGGGGATCATCCATGGCGACCCGCATCTGGGCAATTACACCTTCGGCGGGCCGCAGGGCGGCGACGGCGCGGCGCATCTGAACCTGCTGGACTTCGGCTGCATCCGCATCTTCCCGCCGCGTTTCGTGGCCGGGGTGGTGCGGCTCTATCGCGCCCTGTCGAACGACGACCGGGCCGAGCAGTATGAAGCCTATCGCAGCTGGGGCTTCGCCAATCTCAATGACGACCTGGTCGATACGCTGAACGTCTGGGCCCGGTTCATCTATGGGCCCCTGCTCGACGACCGGGTGCGCACCGTCGCCGACGATACGCCCCCGGGCGAATACGGTCGTCGCGAGGCCTTCAAGGTGCGCCAGGCCCTGAAGGAGAAGGGGCCGATCACCATCCCCCGCGAGTTCGTGTTCATGGACCGCGCCGCCATCGGCCTGGGCGCGGCCTTCCTGCATCTGGGCGCCCGCCATAACTGGAAGGCGCTGTTCGAGGCGTCTCTGGAGGGCTTCTCCGAAGAGGGCCTGGCCAAGAGGCAGGCCGCGGTCTTGGCGGCGGCGGGGATCGATCAGGCGCCGTAGTCGGCTAGCAGGGCCTCCAGTCGCCGCTGCTCGGGCTTGAGCACCAGGATGTAGCGAAGGAGGTTCCAGCCCGCGCTGGCCGCCAGGGCCAGGCCGCACAGGGCCATGGCTTGCCAGCCGTTGGAGGTGTTCATCCGCCCGTCCTCTTGCAGGCGCTGGACCGCCATGACCAGCGGCAGCATGAACACCGGCAGCATGGCCCAGAAGACGTGGCAATTGGACCGCGCCCGGCGGTTGGCGGCCAGCAGGCCGGCCACTGTGTCGCGCAGCGGCGCGCCGGTGTCGCGCGACCGATGTCGGAACCCGTTCCAGAGCACGGCGCCCATCACCACCCAGCACACGGCCAGCATGGCGATGCCGGGCCATCCGGCGCCTTGGCGCTCCAGGACCACGGCCAGGGCCACGGCGGTGAACAAGGTCAGGGTCGTCAGGGGAATGCCGGCCAGCAGCATCTCCGCGCGCCGACGCGTTTTCAACGTGTGCATCAGTTGCTCCTTCAAGAGGGCTTGGGTTTCATCGGATGGGGCATTGGCGTCCGAGCGCCAGGCCTGTTCGAGACGGTCAAACTCCATCGCCGTCGTCCTTCACGAGGGTTGAGAGGCGGGCGCGGATCCGGGTCAGGCGCGCGCCGACATTGGTTTCCGAAAGGCCGTGCAGCCGGGCGATCTCGCCATAGGCCACGCCATCCAGTGACAGCAGGATCAGCGACCGGTCGACCGGCGGCAGGGTGCGAATCGCTCCGTAGAGTCGCTCCAGCAGGGCCGTCTCGGTCGGGTCGCCGGTGTCCGGGCGGAGACTCAGCTCGGCCTCGATCGCGTCACGGCGCCGACGGCGCCGCGTCTCGCCGCGCTTCCAGGTCAGGGCGGCGTTGTGCGCCACCCGATAGACGAAGGTCGTGGCCGCGCTGCGGTCCTCGAAGCGCGGCCAGGCGCGCCATACCGCCACCATCAGCTCCTGCAGCAGATCGTGCTGATCGGCCGGCGGGGCGAAGGCGCGGCTGATCCGGCGCAGGGCCGCCAGATGCGGTCCCAGCCAGTCGGCGAACGCCTCGTCATCCTGTCGCTCAACGCCCATGATCCGCCCCGTGTTCGAGAAGGTTAGACGCCATGGGCCCGCCCGTCCTTACAGGCCGTCGGGGAAGGGTTCCGCTTTGTTCAAACGACCGTTAGGATTTGTCTCATGTCCGACGATCTTACCGACGCCCAAACCGCCGCCATCCCCGAAGGCTACAGCCAGCTGAACTGGTCGAGGGGTTTCGGCCGCCAGATCGGACCGCTGTACGAGCAGCGCGGCGGACCCGGCGACGCCCGCCTGGCCTTCAAGGTCGAGGAGCATCACACCAATGGCCTGGGCAATTGCCACGGCGGCATGTTGATGAGCTTCGCCGACATGGCCTGGGGGCGGATCATCTCGCTGCAGAAATCCTATTCCTGGGTCACGGTGCGGCTGATGTGCGACTTCCTGTCGGGCGCCAAGCTGGGCGACTGGGTGGAAGGCCAGGGCGAGCTGATCGGCGAGGAGGACATGGTCTTCACGGTGCGCGGCCGCATCTGGTCGGGGGATCGCACCCTGATCACCGGCACGGGCGTCTTCAAGGGGCTCAGTCCCCGCAAACCCCGTCCCGGCGAACTCGCCTTCAAGGATGAAGGCTGACCATGGCCGACGATCAACTGCTGCACACCCCTCCGCCCCTTCCCGCGCCGCTGGTCGCCTTCCAGGGGGAGCCGCCCCCGGCCCCGGCCTGGTTCGAGGCCGCGATCGCCCAAGCGCCCGAGCGCTCGACCCTCGTGGTCGATGGTGTCGACATCGAGCTCCTGACCTGGGGCGAGATCGGCAAGCCGGGCTTGCTGTTCCTGCACGGCAATGGGGCCCACGCCGACTGGTGGAGCTTCATCGCGCCGTTCTTCGCCAATGACTGGCGGGTGGCCGCGATCTCCTGGGCCGGCATGGGCGGTTCGGGCTGGCGCGAGGCCTATTCGGCCCAGAGCTTCGCCGCCGAGGTGTTCGCGGCGGTCGAGGCGGCCCAGCTGGAGGCCGGCGGCGTCAAGCCGATCCTGGTCGGCCATTCGTTCGGCGGCTTCCCCACCCTCTATTGCGGCGTTGAGCACGCCGATCGCCTGCGCGGCATCATCCTGGTCGATTCCAGCATTCAGCCGCCCGAGAAGCGTTGGAAGGGGCCGCCCAACCGCCCGGGCTTCGGCAGCAAGGTCTATGCGACCCTGACCGAGGCCCTGGCGCGTTTCCGCCTGGCCCCGCCGCAGGCTTGTGAGAATCTCTATATCGCCGACTACATCGCCCGTCGGTCGCTGAAGGAAGTCGACGGCGGCTGGACGTGGAAATTCGACCCCGCCATCTGGCAGCGGTTCTCAATGCCGGACCTGGGCGAACTTCTGACCCGCATCGCCTGCCCGGCCGCCCTGATGTGGGGGGACCGGTCAAACCTGATGCACGCCGAGACCTTGGACTATATGGTTGATCAGATGCCCAAGGACGTGCTGCTCGTGCCCATTCCCGACGCCGACCACCATGTGATGATCGACCAGCCCCTGGCCTTCGTGGCCGGGCTGCGCGGCCTGCTCGCCGCCTGGCGATGACGCAGCCGCCAGAGTCGCCCGCGACGGTCCCGCTTGGGATGGTGATGGTCTACATGCCCGACCGGGGCGTGGGCGATCTGATGTGGCACCTGCCGACCTTGCGCGCCATCGCCGCCCGGGCCCTGGAGGGCAAGGTGTTGCTGGCCGCCCGTCCGTCGAGCCGGGCGCGTGAGCTTTTGGCCGGCGAGCCTTGTGTCGAAGCGGTCGACTATCTGGACTACCGCGCTGGAACCTTTCGGCGACAGGTCGAGATCCTCGATTTCTACAAACTCTGCCGCCGACGCCGGCCGCGGTCGGTGTGGATCCTGGAAAAGATCGATCCTCCCGCGATCGGCGCGGCCTTGGCCGGCGTGCGCGAGCGGCGCGGTTTTGGTCTGGGCCATGGCCAGGAGCGCTGGCTGACTCACGGTCCCCATCTGCCCCGCGCCATGCGGCCGGCCCATCGGATCGACAAGCTCGCGGCGTTCGAAGAGGCGCACGGCCTGAAGGTCGCCAGCCGCGAGCCGGCCTTGACGCCCGTCCCGGCGGCGCTCGAGATCGTGGAGAAACGGTTTGGCGACCTGCCCAGACCCTGGGTGGTCTATGGCGTCGGCGCCAGCGAGCCGCGTCGCTGCTGGCCGCTCGATCGATTCACCAGCCTGAGCGCGGCGCTGTCGGATCTGGGCGGAACCCACTTCTGGCTGGGCGGCCCCGGCGACAGCGCCAGGGTCAAGTTCGAGATGGCGCGCGCGGATCGCGGCGCCGTAAACGTCAATGTCTGCGACCTGAAGCTGGATGTCGGCGCGGCCCTGATGGCGCGCGCCGATCTTTTCATCGGCAACGATTCGGGCCCGCTCAATCTCGCCGCTTCGGTGGGCATTCCGGCGATCGGCCTGTTCGGAGACAGCCCGCCGCTGGAATATTCACGCTTCCTGCGACCGATCATCGGCCCGCGCGGCGGCATGACCAGCCTGTCGGTCGAAAGTGTCACAGGCATAGCCCGCTTGAGCCTTTAGGCCCGCTGTTGTAAGCGGCGGAACGATTTTTCTACTTCAACGAGGACGATGACATGGCCGGCGACTACCACCGCGGTGAAATGGATATCCACGAACAGGCCGCGACCTATGCGGCGTTCGGCGCGTTGAGCAAGTGGGGCTCCCTGGCGATCGCCGTCCTGCTGCTCACCATCACCCTGTGGTTCTGCACCCCGGCCGGCTTCCTCGGTGGCGTGATTCCCGGATTCGTGTTGGCCGTGCTGGGCATTGTCTTCCTCCGTGAAAAGCCAGCTCCCGCGCACTGACACCGGTAGACATCGGCATACTTTCTCCCTGACGTGCAGGTAACGCCTCGACAAGAGGCAAGACTATCCCCTAGACAGCAGCGCAAGCTGACTGGGATAGCAGCGCTCTGGGAGGGGTATGCCGATGGCCGTCATCGCCGTGACGAAAGAAACCCGCGGGGGTGAAACGCGGGTCGCCGCCACGCCTGAAACGGTGAAGAAATTGACCGCCGCCGGCTTCTCGCTGGTGGTCGAGGCCGGCGCGGGCGTCGCCGCGGCCTATCCCGACGCCGACTATGAAGCGGCCGGCGCCAAGCTCGTAAAGACCGCCAAGGCGGCCATCACCGGCGCCGACGTGCTGTTCAAGGTGCGCGCGCCGGAAGCGGCCGAGATCGCGGCGCTGAAGAGCGGCGCCATCGTCGTCGCCGCCCTCAATCCGCATCAGGACAAAGAGACGCTCGCGGCCCTGGCCAAGGCCGGCGCCAGCGCCATCGCCATGGAGTTCATCCCGCGGATCACTCGGGCCCAGGTGATGGACATGCTGTCCTCGCAAGCCAATCTGGCCGGCTATCGCGCCGTGATCGAAGGCGCCGAAGCCTATGGCAAGGCCATGCCGATGATGATGACCGCCGCCGGCACCATCGCCGCGGCCAAGGTCTTCATCATGGGGGTCGGGGTCGCCGGCCTGCAGGCCATCGCCACGGCCCGCCGCCTGGGCGCGGTGGTCACCGCCACCGACGTGCGGCCGGCCACCAAGGAACAGGTCGAGAGCCTGGGCGCCAAGTTCCTGGCCGTCGAGGACGAGGAATTCAAGAACGCCCAGACCGCCGGCGGCTACGCCAAGGAAATGTCCAAGGAATACCAGGCCAAGCAGGCCGAGCTGGTCTCGGCCCACATCGCCAAGCAGGACATCGTCGTCACCACGGCCCTGATCCCCGGCCGGCCGGCGCCCAAGCTGGTCAGCGCCGAGCAGGTGGCCTCGATGCGTCCCGGCTCGATCATCGTCGACCTGGCCATCGAGCAGGGCGGCAATGTGGTCGGCGCCAAGCTGGGCGAGACGGCGATCACCGCCAATGGCGTCAAGATCCTGGGCATACCCAACCTGCCCGGCCGCATCGCCACCGACGCCTCGGCGCTCTACGCGCGCAACCTGTTCGCCCTGGCGGGTCTGTTCCTGAACAAGGAAGGGGCCTTCGCGCCGAACTTCGAGGACGAGATCCTGAAGGCCGCCCTGGTCACCCAAGGCGGCGAGATCGTCCATCCTTTGCTGAAGACCGCCTAAACCGCATCGAAAGGGAGGCTCCCATGGAAGCCGTCGACCCCACCGTGTTCCGCCTGGCGATCTTCGTGCTCGCCATCTTTGTTGGCTATTATGTCGTGTGGAGCGTGACGCCCGCCCTGCACACGCCGCTGATGGCCGTGACCAACGCCATCTCGTCGGTGATCATCGTCGGGGCCCTGCTCGCCGCCGCCGCGCATGGCGGTTCGGGCGAGGCCGCCACCGGTTCGGTGTGGATCTCCAAGGGGGCCGGGGCGCTGGCCGCCGCCTTCGCGGCGGTCAATATCTTCGGCGGCTTCCTGGTCACCAACCGGATGCTGGCCATGTACAAGAAGAAGGACAAGGCCAAGTGAGCGGCTTCGCCACCCTGACCCTGGCGGCCCTGATCGTGCTGATCCTCGCCGCCGGCGTCTCCATGGTGCTGCCTCGCAAGAAGGCCGTCGGCAACGGCGCGGCCTTCGCGCCGGCCTTCCTGCTGATCGCCATCGGCCTCAGCGCCAACGCCATCGGCCTGCAGGCCGGGACCAGCGGCCCCGCCGACATCCTTCGCTGGCTCTCGCCCTTCGCCGTTGGCATGGGCGTGGCCCTGCTGCTCGCCAATTTGCGCGCCGACAAGGCGCCCGGGGGGACCTCCGAATGAACGCCAATCTCGCCGCCATCCTCTATATCGTCTCCGGGGTTCTGTTCATCCTGGCCCTGCGCGGCCTATCCAGCCCGGTGACCAGCCAGGCGGGTAACCGCAACGGCATGATCGGCATGGCCATCGCCGTCGGCACCACCCTGGCCACCCTGTGGAGCCAGGGCGCGCTGGATGTCGTCACCCTGGGCCTGATCATCGCCGGCGTCGCCGTGGGCGGCGGGGTCGGGGCGGTGATCGCCCGCAAGGTGCCGATGACCTCGATGCCGCAACTGGTCGCCGCCTTCCACAGCCTGGTCGGCATGGCCGCCTGTCTGGTGGCCGTGGCCGCGATCTACACCCCCGCCGCCTACGGCATCCTGGGGGCTGACGGCCATATCCATCTCAACAGCCTGATCGAGCTGTCCCTGGGTCTGGCCATCGGCGCCATCACCTTCACCGGTTCGGTCATCGCCTTCGCCAAGCTGAACGGCAATATGGGCGGCGCGCCGATCCTGCTGCCGGCCCGCCACGCGCTGAACATCGCCCTGGCCCTGGGCATCGTCGCCCTGGTGGTGGTGCTGGTGATGTCGGGCGGCGCGGCGATCTGGGCGTTCTGGGGCGTCTTCGCCCTGGCTCTGATCATCGGAATCACCCTGATCATCCCGATCGGCGGCGCCGACATGCCGGTCGTGGTGTCGATGCTCAACAGCTATTCGGGCTGGGCGGCGGCGGCCCTGGGCTTCACGCTGGAAAACACCACCCTGATCATCACC
>JAHINZ010000479.1 GCA_018895795.1 Alphaproteobacteria bacterium | reverse complement strand
GCCGCGGAGATCTGGACCGAGCTCGGTTATGGCGGCCAGTCCGGCGTGTTCTCGGCCAGCGAACTTCCCGTGGCCGTGGCGGCCCTGGCCGCGTTGGCGACGGTGATGGCGGTGCGCGACAATCGCCGGGCGCTGATGGTCATTCACGGAATGATCGCCGCGGGCTATTTGATCCTTGGCGTATCGACCCTGGCCTTTCAGGCCCACCTGATCGCGCCGTTGCCCTGGATGATCCTGACCGGCGCCGGGCTCTACATGGCCTATACCCCCTACAACGCCATGCTGTTTGACCGGTTGATCGCCTTCAGCGGGCGCGTGGCGACGGCGGGTTTCTTGATCTACCTCGCCGACGCGTCGGGCTATCTGGGCAGCGTCGCCCTGCTGCTCTGGCGAAATTTCGGCGTGATCAGCCTCAAATGGCTGCCGTTCTTCACGCTCAGCGCCTATGCGACCGCGATCGTGGGCGGCGTGTCCGTCGCGCTTTCAGCGATCTATTTCTACCGACGTCGCTAGCGCACGTCGATCCGAGCCGCTGCGGGGCGTTACATCCCGATCAGAGCCGCCCGCAGCCGCTCGACCTTCGTGATGTCGATGTCGGCGCCCCTGACCGAGACGCCATGCTCAGACAGACGGCCCAGCGCGCGCGAAAAATTCTCGGGAGTCATGCCCAGCAGCGACGCCAAAAGATGCTTCTCGTAAGGCAATTGCACCATGGCCTTGCCACGACGCGCCGAAACCAGCGACAGCAGATAGTCAGCGACGCGGCGTTGGGCGGTCTGCAGCCGCTGGCCGGCCGCGCCGGACAACAGCTGCTGATAGGCCTCGGCCAGTTCGCCAAAAGCGCGCGCGGCGAGGCTGGCGTCATCGGCCAGGGCGGACCGGAAAATCGCGCCGGGCAGGATCAACACCGACGTCGCTTCGAGCGCGCGCCAGCGGATCGGGCAACCGGCTCGGGCCATGACGCAGGCCAGATTCAGGGCCTGGGGCCTACGGACGGTCGACAGGATAGCCTGGCGGTCCGTCTCCTGAACGCTCAAGGCCACGGCGCCCCACAGCAGCACGATCAGGGCGTCTTGACCTCGAACATCGACCACGTGCCCCTTGGCGACGGCCAGCACCTCGCCCGCCGCGGCCATGGCGCGCCGCACCGCCGGGCGCATCGGCGAAAAGAGCGCCACCTCTCGCAGGTGATCGTTGTCTGGGGCGTGATTCATCGAGCATCAAGTCTGTGCGGCTGAAAACGCCAACGCCTTGATCTTGATCAATGAATACACGACCGGACGCCCCTAAACGACCCGCGAAAATCCATGGTCATCGGTCGAGTGGCGATCGAAGGCCTGGGCCGCCAAGCGGACGAACGGTCGCCCCTCGGGCGTCAACACGACCTGATCGCCGTTCACGACGACAAGTCCATCGGCGACCAGTCTTTGCAGCCGGACCCGGTCGTCGGCGAACACCGACGGCAAGACGCCATGCCGAGCGGCGATCTGGCCGAGGTCAACCGCGAAGTCGCACATCAGTCGCTCGATCACGTCGCCGCGCAGGCGATCATCGTCCGTTAGAACCACCCCGCGCGCGACCGGCAGGCGTCCCTCGCTGATCGCCGCGCGCCAGGCCACCTCGTTCGAGGCGTTCTGAACAAATCCCTGCGGCAGTCGGCCGATCGACGACGCGCCAAGTCCGATCAGAGTCGGGTGCGGATCGGTAGTGTAGCCCTGGAAGTTTCGCCGCAGGGTTCCCGCGGCGGCGCCGGCCGCCAAGGCGTCACTCGGCAGGGCGAAGTGATCCAGACCGATGGAAACGTAGCCGGCGCGCGCCAGACGGTCGGCCGCCACCTGGCTCTGCTCGAAACGCGCCTCGGCGTCGGGCAACTCGGCTTCGTTGAGCAGCTTCTGATGAGGCCTCGCCCACGGCACGTGAGCATAGCCAAACAGCGCGATCCGTTCCGGCCTCAGGGTCAGGATGGCGTCCAGGGTCGAGACGACGTCATCGACGGTCTGGCGCGGGAGGCCATACATCAGGTCCAGATTGATCGAAGCGATCTCAGCCTGCCGCAGCCAGCCGACCGCGCGCGCCACCACGTCGAACGGCTCGATCCGGTTGACCGCCTCCTGAACGTGGGGCGCCAGGTCCTGAACGCCCAGACTGGCCCGGGTCAGGCCATGGAACGCCGCCGCCTTGACCCAGGCCTCCGTCAGAACGGCGGGATCCAGTTCCGCCGAGATCTCCACGCCAGGCGCGAACGGGAACACGTGGCGCAGCGCGCCGAACAGTCGGACCAGATCGTCGCGGGAAAGGACATTGGGCGTGCCGCCGCCAAGGTGCACGGCGCCGGCCTTCAACCGTCCCGGCAGGCGCGCCTCGACCAGCGCCAGCTCATCGATCAGATAGTCGACATACTCGCTGATCAGGGCCGGCTTCTTCACCACCCGGGTGTTGCAGCCGCAGTACCAGCACAGCCGATTGCAGAACGGGATGTGGGCATAGACCGACACGGGCTCGTGCGGATCCAGCCCGGCCAGCCAATCGCCGTAAAGCGCACCGTTGACCTCGCCGGAAAACTGCAGGGCGGTCGGATAGCTGGTGTAGCGCGGCGCGCGGCTATCATAGCGATGGAGCAGTTGATGGCCAGACACGGGCGCTTGGTCTTCAGCGAGCGCGAGCGCGGGGGCGAGAGTCATGGTGATTGCTCCGACTTGACGGGGAGCAGTCTCCACCGATCAGCGCCGGTCGACCGTGATCTGGATCAATCCGGCTTGTCCGATGGCGTTAGGTCTTCGAGATGATCATAGAGGATGCGCGCCGCGTCACCCTTGGGGTCGTCATATTGACCCGAGCGCATGGTCCATAGGAAGGCCGCCAGCCCAAGGGCGCCTAAAGCCAGCGAGGCCGGCGCGAGGAACAACAGGATCGTCACTTGCGCCTCCACCTCACGCCGGGACGGACGGCGTTCAATAGCACGATGATCGATGATCCGGACATGGCGAGCGCGGCGATGAACGGATTGATCAGGCCGAACATGGCCGCCGGCGCGGCGACCAGATTGTAGACGGCCGAGAACCCGAAATTCTCCAGGGCGCGGCGCCGCGCCGTGCGGGCGACGATAATGGACTGGGTCACCACGCCCAGTTCCTCGCCGGTGAAGACCAGGTCGGCGGCGCTCTGCGCCGCGTCAACAGCCGCGCCGGGCGCCATCGAGGCATGGGCCCGGGCCAGGGCGGCCGCGTCATTGAGGCCGTCGCCGACCATCAGGACCTTTCGACCTTCGGCCTTAAGTCGGTCGATGACGGCGGCCTTGTCAAAAGGCGTCAGTCCAGCCTGCCAGGCGTCGTCGAGGCCCACCGCCCGGGCGATCCGCGCGACCGGTCCGGCCAGATCGCCCGAAAGGATCTCGACGCCGAGCCCCAACCGGCGAAGGGCCGCGATGGTCGAGGCGGCGTCCGCCCGCGGCTGGTCCTCGAACGTGAAGCGGATTTTCACCTCGCCGTCGAAGCCGAACCACAGTTCGGTCTCTCCGGCGCCGCGGTCGCTGACGCCAACGAAAGACGCGCAGCCAAACCGGGCGCGCCGTCCGTCAATGAGGCCCTCAACGCCCTGCCCCGGGGTCTCGACACAATCTTGGGCGACCAGGCCAAGGCCCGCCTCGGCGGCGAGGGCGCGGGCCAGCGGATGGCGGGAAGCCCGGGCCAGAGGCGCTGCCATGGCGATCAGACGCTGCGGCGCGTCCACCAGTCGAGGCCGGCCTTGGGTCAGGACGCCGGTCTTGTCGAACACCACGTGATCGACCTCGGCCAGCCGCTCGAGGGCCGCGCCGGACTTGACCAGCACGCCCTTGCGGAACAGCCGGCTGCTGGCCGCGATCTGCACGGCTGGAACCGCCAAGCCCAGGGCGCAGGGACAGGTGACGATCAGCACCGCGGCGGCCCGCAACAGGGCCTCGCGTGGCCCCAGACCCAGCGCCCAGGACGCCAGGAAGGTGACGGCGGCGGCCGTGTGGACGATCGGCACATAGAGCGCTGCGGCCTTGTCGGCCAGACGCACATAGGCCGAACGGCTCTGGGCGCCGGCTTCCATCAACCGCGCGATCCCGGCCAGGGTGGAATCCTCGCTCCGCGCCGTGACCGTCATGATCAGGCGACCAGTGAGGTTCAGCGCGCCGGCATGCAGGATCGAGCCGACGCCAACCGGCGCGAGCGCGGTCTCGCCGGTGATCAGGGCGTTGTCGAGTTCGGAAAGCCCCGCCTCGATCCGGCCGTCGACCGGCACGCGGTCGCCCGGCGCGATGACCACACGGTCTCCGACCCGAACCTCGGCCACCGGCACACCCGTTTCGACGTCGCCGTCGAGGCGCATGGCCACGGGCGCCTGCAGGGCCAGCAGGTCGCGCGCGGCCGAGCGGGCATTGGCGCGCAGGCGATGGTCCAGATAACGTCCAATCAGGAGCAGGAACAGCAGCGTCACCGCCGCGTCGAAATAGGCGTGCCGGCCGCCCAGGATCGTTTCGGAGAAGCTGACGATCAGGGTCAGGATCACGCCGATCGAGATCGGCACATCCATGTTGGCCTTGCCGCGCCGCAGCGACGCCCAGGCCGACCGGAAGAACAGCCGGCCCGCGAACAGGGCGCAGGGCGTGGCGACCAAGGCGGCCAGCCAGTACATCACTGTCAAGGTCGAGCCGTTCAGCTCCTGACCAAACAGCCCCGCCCAGGCCGGCACGGAGAACATCATCACATTGCCGGCGCCAAAGCCGGCGACGCCTAGGGCGACGGCCAGATCGTGACCTTCGCGATCCTGGGCGGCGGCGGCCTCGGTGGGATCGAACAGGCAGGCGCGATAGCCCAGGCCCTCGACGGCCTGAACGACCCGATCGGGATCGGCCGCCGTCGCCTCAAGCTCGACCGCCAGCTTGCCCGTCGTCAGGTTCAGACGCGCGCCGTCGACACCCGGCAGGGCGCGCACGGCCTTCTCGATCTTGCTGATGCAAGCCGCGCAGCGGGCGCCGGTGACCAGCAGTTCCAGACGCCCGCGTCCCGTCGCGTCGCGCCGGACGAAAGCTTCCAGATCGCGCTGGACGGCCAGCGCCGGGCTCATGGCGCCACCAGTCGGGTCTCGACCTCGAACTGGTCGCTGCTGTTTCGGGCCGTGACGCGCAGGTCCCACGCACCATCCAGCTTGGCGCTGGCTTGGTATCGGCCGTCACCGACGGGTTTGAAGTTGAGAACCTGCCGCCCGGTCTCGGTGGCGGGCCGTTCAAGGGTGCCGACGAGCGACAGGGACGACAGGGGCTTGCCGGCCTTGTCCTTCATCCGCAGGGTCACGACACCCGGCGCCGGGGTGTCAACGACGGCCGTCCAACCCAAGGCCTGCTCACGCTGGCGCAGCGCCAAGGTGCGGTTGAACGCCAGCCCCGCCTCATAGGGATTGGACGCGACCTCGCCCGAAAAGGTGCTGTAGGCCTTGACCATGAACAGCGTGTCGACGCCGATGACGATGCCGAAGAACACCACCATCCCGACCAGAACATGCCACCCCTTGATCTCGCCCTTAACGGGGGCCGGGTTCGGGACGATCGGAGGAGAGACGGCCAGGGTCATTGCGGGTTCGTGGCTCCGGAAAGGAAGACGGTCTTGGCTTCAGTCTGGATCTCGTTCGAACGGACGACGAAGCGGCCTGGAAGACTAGGCGCGCGATCCGCGTCCGGCGGCGCGGTCACGAAGACCCGTACGGCCACGACCTGATCGGCGGGCACGAGCACGCTGACGCCGGATCCCGGAAGGCCCGGCTGGCTGAGACGCGCGCCCGGCAGTCCCGCGAAGGCGACCTCGAAGGTTCTGTCCGCGAAGGTGCGGTTAGCGATCTTCAAGGTGTAACCGTCGCGCACGGCGCCATCATGCATGCGCACATAGATCGGATTGCGATCGCGGATCACATGGACATCGGCCTTGGGGCGACCGACCAAGGCCCACAGGGTCAAGCTCGAGACCAGGGTCAGGGCCAGGGCATAGTAGATCGTGCGGGGACGGACGTACTTGTAGACCGCCTTCTGGCCGCAGCCGCGCGCGGCGACGGCCGAGTCCGTATCATAGGCGATCAGGCCGGTCGGTCGGCCCAGACGGCCCAGGATGTCATCGCAGGCGTCGACGCAGAGTCCGCAATTGATGCATTCCAGCTGGCTGCCGTCGCGGATGTCGATGCCCATCGGACAGACGACGACGCACTGGTTGCAGTCAATGCAATCGCCGCGCCCCTCCCAGGACTGGCCCTTCTTGTGGGGACCGCGCGGTTCGCCGCGGTCGCTCAGATAGGCCACCTGCAGAGAATGCTCGTCGAGCATGGCGCCCTGGATCCGGGGCCAGGGGCACATATAGGTGCAGACCTGCTCGCGCATCCAGCCGGCGAAGACATAGGTCGTCGCCGTCAGCAGCGCGCACGAGACATAGGCCGTCATCGCCCCCTGCCCGATCCAGAACGTGCGGATCAGGGTCGGGGCGTCATGGAAATAGAAGATCCACGCGCCGCCGGTGCCGAAGGCGATACCCAGCCAGGTCAGATGCTTGCCGATCTTCCGCCAGGCCTTGTCGAACGACATCGGCTGGGCGTCGAGGCGCATCCGGGCGTTGCGATCGCCTTCGAACAGCCGCTCGACCACGATGAACAGGTCGGTCCATACCGTCTGCGGACAGGCGTAGCCGCACCAAAGGCGCCCGAACAGGGCCGTGACCAGGAACAGCGCCAAGGCGGCGATCACCAGCAGGCCCGTGAAGATATAGACTTCCTGCGGCCACAGCTGGATGTCGAAGAAGTAGAAGCGTCGACCGGCGAAATCGACCAACACCGCCTGTTGCGGCAGGTCGCCGGGGCGCGCCCAGCGGATCCAGGGCGTGATGTAGTAGATCGCCAACATGACGATCAGCAGCGCCCACTTCACGGTCCGCCAGCGGCCATGCACCAGCTTGGGGTAGATCGGCTCGCGCGGCTTATAAAGGCCGCCCTTGGCGTCGCCCTTGCCCTTGGCCCGAGCGGCGGCCGAGACCACCGTTCGAGCCTCGGGCTTTGGACGCGTGTTATCGATGAGCGTGGGCATGGCCCCTACTGACCGCCCGCGTTGGCATGAACATAGACCGCCAGGGCCTTGATGGTTTCCGGGCTGAGACGGCCGCCCCAGGTCGGCATCACCCCACCGTTTCCTGAGAAGATCTGTCCACTGATGGCTTTCCGATCCGAGCCATACAGCCACTCGGCGTCGGTCAGATTCGGCGCGCCCACGGCCTGACTGCCGCGACCGTCCACGCCATGGCAGGCGACGCACTGGGCGGCGAAGACCGGCGTGGCGCGGGCCACGGCGGCTGTGTCCGCGGGTCGCCCCGAAAGCTTCACGACATATTCGGTAAGATCGCTGATCGTCTCCGGCGGCAGGAGTCCGTCGCGACCGAAGGCCGGCATCTGCGACAGGCGCGCTTGCGGGTGGCCCGAGCGGATCCCGACCGTGATGGTGTGCTGGATATCCTCCAGCGTGCCACCCCACAGCCAGACGTCGTCGCGCAGGTTGGGATAGCCCTTGCCGCCCGTACCGCCGATGCCATGACAGGTGGCGCAGTTGTCGCCGAAGACCGACTGCCCAACCTGCTGGGCGTAGGCCTGGAGTTTCGGATCCTGCTCGATCTGGGTCAGGCTGGCCTTGCGCATCATGGCCGCGCCCGATCCCCGCTGAACGTCCAGGGCCTGAAGCTCCGTGGCGACATTGGCCCGGTCCGAAGCGTGCAGCAGGCCCTTGGTGTACCCGTGCAGACCCGGCCAGGCGGGCATCAGGATCCAGTAGGCGATCGCCACGGCGATGCAGCCGTACCAGGTCCACAGCCACCAGCGCGGCAAGGGATTGTCCAGCTCGCGGATCCCATCCCATTCATGGCCGGTGGTCTCGACGCCGGTGACGGCGTCGGTTTCGCGTTCGGGCGCCATCAGACCAACTCCTCGTCTTCCAGCGGCATGCGCGCGGCGTGTTGAAATTCAGCTTTCTTGGAGGGCCGCAGGGCGTAGGCGACGCCGATCAGGAAGATCACGCCGAAATAGATCAGCCCGGCCTGCTGCGCGAACCGCGCCACGGCTTCGTAAGAGAGACCGCTCATCTTTGGTTCTCCGGAGCCTGAGCTTTGTAGGATTTGAAATCGACAAGCGTGCCGAGCATCTGCAGGTAGGCGATCGCGGCGTCCATCTCGGTGATCTTGTCCGGATCACCATCGAAATCACGATTGACCACCTTGGCGCCGTAACGCGTCCGCAGGGCGAGCGCGTCGGTCGAATAGGGATCGGCCTGGGCTTCGAGATCCTTCTTGGCGTTGTCGATCTCGGCCTGGGTATAGGGCACGCCCACGACGCGCTGGGCCCGCATCTTGTCGGCGATATCGCTGTAGTCGAGCTCCTTCTTGCCCAGGAACTTGTAGGGCGGCATCACGGACTCCGGCACGACCGAGCGAGGGTCGGTCAGGTGATCGCGATGCCAGGAGTCCGAGTACTTGCCGCCCACGCGGGCCAAGTCGGGGCCCGTACGCTTGGACCCCCACTGGAACGGGTGGTCGTACATGCTCTCGGCGGCCAGGCTGTAGTGACCGTAGCGCTCGACCTCGTCGCGCAGCGGGCGGATCATCTGCGAGTGGCACAGATAGCAGCCCTCGCGGACATAGATGTCGCGGCCCTCGAGTTCGAGCGGAGTGTAGGGCCGCATGCCGTCCACCTTTTCGATCGTGCTCTGAAGCCAGAACAACGGGGCGATTTCCACGAGGCCGCCGATCGAGACGACCACGAGGATGCCGACGACGAGCAGCAGAGAGTTCCGCTCGAACTTGGCGTGGTGTTTCCAGAGTGACATCGGGGACCTCAGGCGATCGCGGGAGCGAGGGCGGGCTGCGTCTGTTCAGACGCGGCTTGGGACGGCATCAGGATCGTGCGCCAGACGTTGACGATCATGATCAGGGCGCCGCTCAGGTACATCAGGCCGCCGACGGTGCGGATGACGTTCTCGACGTGCTTGGCCGACACGGTCTCGATGAAGCTGTAGGCCAGGAACCCTTGCGGCGTGTATTCGCGCCACATCAGGCCTTCCATGATGCCCGACACCCACATCGCGGCGATGTAGAGCAGGATGCCCGTGGTCGCGATCCAGAAGTGCCACTCGATCAGCTTGTTCGAGTACATGGCGGTCTTCTTCCACAGCCAGGGCACCATGCAGTAGATGGCGCCGAAGCTGATGAAGCCGACCCAGCCCAGGGCGCCGGAGTGCACGTGGCCGATGGTCCAGTCGGTGTAGTGGCTGAGCGCGTTGACCGCGCGGATCGACATC
>JAHINZ010000039.1 GCA_018895795.1 Alphaproteobacteria bacterium | reverse complement strand
TTATTCTGAGTTTTTCCCTGCTCATTTTGAGTAGGAAGCCCCAATCGGTCAAGCCCCCGTTAAGACCTGGTGACCACACTGCTTCGACAGTCCACGGGTGGAAGACATGCGGTTGCGTTTAGCTGGGGCGATGAACCTGTTCGGGGTCACGCTGGCGGTCGGCTTGCTGTTGCTGGCCGGCGTCTCCTGGTTCGCGGTGGAGCGCGTCCGCGTGGGCGGGCCGCTGTATGAAAAGATCGTGGCCGGCAAGGATTTGACGGCCGACATCCTGCCGCCCCCGCTCTATGTGCTGGAAGCCTATTCGAACGCCAAGCTGACCTATGCCGCCGGCCCGTCGGCCGATCTGGCCAAGGCGGAAAAGACCTTGGCCGATCTCCACGCCCAGTATGACGATCGCCTGGCGCACTGGCGCGACGCCGACATCAATCCGTCGGTCAAGGCCGCCTTGCTGGGCGAATCCGACCAAGCCGCCCAGGGCGTCTGGGAGTCAGCCGACGCCCTGCTCAAGGCCATGAAACAGGGTGACACCGGTAGCGCCGCCGCCGCCGAGGGGCGGCTCACAACCGCCTACGCCGCCCACCGCGCGGCGATCGACAAGATCGTGCCCGATGTCGCCACCGACAGCGCGCGGATTGAAGCCGCCGCCGGCGTTGAACAGGGCCGGGACATGGCGCTGATGGTCGCCGTGTGCGTCCTGATGAGCGCGATCATCGCCGGCGGGATCTGGATGATCCGTCGGGCCGTGGTGCGCCCCGTCCAAGCGATCACCCAATACATGGCCGAGCTGGCGGCGGGCGACTATGAGCGCACCGTGCCCTTCGCGGGTCGACACGACGAGCTGGGCGACATGGCCAAGGCGATCGCCGTCTTCCGCGAAGGCGTGCTCGAGCGCCGCACCCTGCGCCAGGAGCAGGACGACGACCGGTTGAAGAGCGAGGCCGAACGCCGGGCCGGCGACACCGAACGCCAGAGGGCGGAGCGAGAGCGCAACACGGCCATGCTGGCCCTGGCCGAGGGCCTGGACCAGCTGTCGGACGGCAATGTCGCCTTCCGGCTTGAGACCGCGTTCGCGCCCGAATACGAGCGGTTGCGCGGCGACTTCAACGCCACCGCCCAGCGCCTCAGCCAAACCCTGTCCCAGATCAAGCAGTCGGCGGGCGGCGTCGGGGCCGGGGCCTCGGAAATTTCCCAGGCCGCAGACGACCTGTCGCGACGCACCGAGCAACAGGCCGCCAGCCTGGAACAGACGGCGGCGGCTCTGGATCAGATCACCTCGACCGTGCGCCAGACCGCCGACGGGGCCCGCAAGGCCCACGACATCGTCACGGCCACCCGTGGCCAGGCCCAGGCCACCGAGACGGCGGTCGGCGCCGCCGTGCGCGCGGTCGGCGAGATCGAGACCTCGTCGGCCCAGATCGGCCAGATCATCGGCGTGATCGACGAGATCGCCTTCCAGACCAATCTGCTGGCCCTCAACGCCGGGGTCGAGGCGGCCCGGGCCGGCGACGCCGGCCGCGGCTTCGCCGTGGTGGCGCAGGAGGTGCGAGCCCTGGCCCAGCGCTCGGCCGACGCCGCCAAGGAGATCAAGGTGCTGATCAGCACCGCCTCGACCAAGGTCAAGGAGGGCGTCGATCTGGTCGGCCAGACCGGAACCGCGCTGAGCGCCATCCTGGACCGGGTCGGACAGATCGCGGCCCTGGTGTCGGAAATCTCGGCCTCGGCCCAGGAACAGTCGACGGGCCTGCATGAGGTCAATACCGCCGTCAATCAGATGGATCAGATGACCCAGCAGAACGCCGCCATGGTCGAGGAGACCACGGCCGCCGCCCATTCGCTGCGCAGTGAATCCGGGCGGCTGACCGATCTGGTCGACCAGTTCAAGCTGGCCGGAGATCCGAGACCGCTGCGCGCCGCCACCTAGAGGTGACGACCGCTCCCACCGAGCGCGGGGATCATGCTATGGCGGCGTCATGACCCTCGACTGCCGCCTCTATCTGATCACGCCGCCCGCCCTGACCGATCTGGCCGGCTTCGGCCGCGACCTGGCCCTGGCCCTGGACGCCGGCGACGTGGCCGCCCTGCAGATCCGCCTGAAGGCCGCGCCCGACGATCAGATCGCGGCGGCGGTCGCGGCGCTGGCGCCGATCGCCCGGGCCCACGACGTGGCGGTGATCCTCAATGACCGGCCCGACCTCGCGGCCGCCCTGGACTGCGACGGCGTGCATATCGGTCAGGACGACATGGCCTTCGCCGCCGCCCGCAAGCTGATGGGCAAGGATCGCATGATCGGCGTCACCTGCCATGACAGCCGCCACCTGGCCATGGAGGCCGCCGAGGCCGGGGCCGACTATGTCGCCTTCGGGGCCTTCTATCCGACCACCACCAAGGATGCGCCGACCACCGCCGATCCGGAGATCCTGTCGATCTGGCAGGAGGTGATGGAAACCCCGTCGGTGGCCATCGGCGGCATCACCGCCGACAACGCCGCCCCACTGGCCACCGCCGGCGCCGATTTCCTGGCGGTCTCGGCGGGGGTGTGGGCCCACCCGCGAGGCCCGGCGGCGGCGGTGGCCGCCCTGAACGCGGCGATCGCCGAGGGCCTGGCCGCGCGCCCCTAGGCGAACGACGTTATTGCGGCGGCCCGTCGACAGGCCTAGCCTCTTCCCAACGACAAGTTTCCTGGGGGGAGACGCAATGAAACATCGCCTTATGCTGGGCCTGCTCACCGTGGCCGCCGTATCCGCGGCGACCCTGGCCCTGGCCGAAAGCTGGAAGCCGGCGCCGGGCGAGACCGGGACCTTCTACGACGAAGACTATATGCGGGTGGACGCCACCTCGGGCATGGTGCTGGTGCGCATCGCCCAGGGCAAGCCCAACGGGCCCTACAAGGCCTGGCCCGCCAGCAAGGGCCCGATCATCATGTTCGCGCTGGACTGCCTGGCCGACAAATGGATCGACCTGGGCATGGACTTCACCGGCGCTGACGGCGGTCTGCCCAAGGGCTGGCGCAAGGGCGAAAAGATCGACGACGCCAAGGCCGCGGCCGGCAGCGCCGGCCGGCTGGCCTGCGACAGTCGCGACAGCCTGCCCAAGGCCGAACTGCCGTAGAGCCGGAAAGATGCTCCCCCTTTCGGGGGAGCTGTCGCGGAGCGACTGAGGGGGCTAATGCGGCTTAAGCCGAGCAGCCCCCTCCGGCCCTCTGGGCCACCTCCCCCAGAG
>JAHINZ010000478.1 GCA_018895795.1 Alphaproteobacteria bacterium | reverse complement strand
TCTATGTCGTCGACAAGTCCGGTCAGGTGGGCTGGACGCACAAGACCGACTCGCCGGTTCACGGCGCCCCGATCGTCAGCCACGGCCGCATGTTCGTCATCAGCACGGACAACGAGCTGCTGACCTACGACACGGCCACCGGCGCGCCCGGCTGGACCTATCAGGCCCTGATCGAACCCGCCCGCATCCTGTCGGCGCCCAGCGTCGCGGTCAGCGGCGACACCGTCGTCGCCGGTTTCGCCTCGGGTGAACTGGTGGCGTTGCGCGCGGCCAACGGCAACGACCTGTGGAGCGAGGCCCTGTCGCGCGCCAGCCGGACCAACGCGCTATCGGAAATCCGCGACATCCCGGGGCGTCCGGTGATCTATAAGGGCGACGTTTTCGCCATCAGCCATTCGGGCGTGTTCTCGGCGACCGATCTGCGCACCGGTCAGGCGCGCTGGAGCCTGCCGGTCACCGGCATCACCAGCCCGTGGGCCGCCGGCGACGTGGTCTATGTCGTCGACAAGTCCGGTCAGGTGATCTGCGTGGCGCGCGAAAGCGGCTCGGTCTATTGGATCCGGGACCTCAATGAAGGCCTTGGCCAAACCAAGGGGCAGAAGAAGAAGCTGGCCAAGCATCCGCGCCTGTGGACTACGCCGATCCTGGCCTCGGGTCGACTGATCGTGGCCTCCAGCGATGGTCAGGCCGTCGCTCTGAACCCCAAGACGGGCGCGACCCTCAAGACCCTGAAGATCGGCGCACCGGTTCTTTTGTCGCCGATCGCCGTGGGCGATCTGGTGTATCTGGTCACCGACGACGCTCAGGTGGTGGCCATCCGCTAAGCTCCATTTTCCGGGCTTTTCGGCCCGGCGATTATCCAACTGACGTTCCCGAAACCCGGGTCGGCGCAAGCCGGCCCGGTTCGTTGCTTTGCGGGAATGCAAAAAATCGACTACTGCAAGCCCATGCCCTTGAAACTCGCTATTGTCGGTCGCCCCAATGTGGGCAAATCCACGCTGTTCAATCGTCTCGCCGGTAAGAAACTGGCCATTGTCGATGACCAGCCGGGGGTCACGCGTGACCGCCGCTACGCCTCCGGCCGGCTGGGCGATCTGGACCTGGAACTGATCGACACCGCCGGTTTCGAGGACGTCGACGACGAGAGCCTGGAGGCGCGCATGCGCACCCAGACCGAACTGGCCATCGAAGAGGCCGACATCTCGCTGTTCATCTACGACGCCCGCGAAGGCGTGACGCCGCTGGACGAAGTGTTCGCCGGCATTCTGCGCCGCAGCGGCCGCCCGGTGATCCTCGCGGCCAACAAGGCCGAGGGCAAGGCGGCCGAGTTCGGCATTGGCGAGGGCCACAGCCTGGGCCTGGGTGAGCCGATCCCGATCTCAGGCGAGCACGGCGAAGGCATGGCCGATCTCTATGCCGCCCTGTTGGCCGCCACGCCGGAAGACTTCATCGACGAGGAAGAGGACGAGGACGACAAGCCGATCCGTCTGGCCATCGTCGGACGCCCCAACGCCGGCAAGTCGACCCTGATCAACCGCCTGATCGGCGAGCAGCGCCTGTTGACCGGTCCCGAGGCGGGCATCACTCGCGACTCGATCTCGGTGGACTGGCTTTGGGGCGACAAACACGTGCGCCTGGTCGACACTGCGGGCCTGCGTAAAAAGGCCAAGGTGCAGGAGAAGCTGGAAAAGCTGTCCACCCAGGACACCATCCGCGCCCTGACCTTCGCCGAGGTCGTGGTGCTGGTGATGGACGCCACCCACCCGTTCGAGGTCCAGGATCTGCAGATCGCCGACCTGACCGAGCGGGAAGGGCGGGCGCTGGTGTTCGTTCTGGCCAAGTGGGACCTGGTCGAGGACCCGGTCGCCCAGCTGAAGGATTTCCGCGAGCACGCCGAGCGCATGCTGCCCCAGCTTCGCGGCGCGCCCGTGGTGGCGCTGTCGGGCGAGACCGGCAAGGGCGTCGACAAGCTGATGCCGGCGGTGCTGAAGATCCACAAGGACTGGTCGACCAAGGTCAAGACCCGGGACCTGAACGACTGGCTGCAACTGGCCATGCAACGGCATCCGCCGCCCACGGTCAGCGGCAAGCGGATCAAGCCGAAATACATGGCCCAGATCAAGGCTCGCCCGCCGACCTTCGTTTTGTTTTCTAGCCGCGCCGACCAGATGCCCGAACAATATCGGCGTTATCTGATCAACAGCTTGCGCGAAAGCTTCGACCTGCCCGGGGTGCCGCTGCGCATCACGATCAAGTCGGGGGCCAACCCCTATGCCGACGGCGAGGCCAAGGGCCACAGCGGTCGGGGCAAGCGCGAGTTCGAACGCCGCGAACGCGAAGAAGAGCGTATTCGCGCCTCGCGCAACACGGTCAAGAAGTCCAAGCGGATCGCCGATGAAGCGGTCGCCGCCGCCGCCCTGGCGTCCGGTGAGCCGGTGCCCGAGCACAGCAAGCCCACCATCAGATTGCTCAAGAAGTCGGAGCTCGTGGTCAGCCGCAAGGGCGCCCCGACCACCAGTTCGGCGCTGGAGCCCGTGGCGCCCAGCGAGCCCGGCAAGGGCGCGGTCAAGTCGGTCAAGAAGCAGGGGCCGCGCGCCCAGAAGAAGGTCTCGACCACGCCCAGCTACAAGGTCGGCTTCAAGGCCGCCGGCGGCAAGGCGGCGACCACCAAACGGCCGGTCGCGGGCTCCAAGACCGTGCGGGGCAACAAGGGTCCGGGCAAGCCGAAGGGCCGCTAAAACCCTGTTGGACGATTTCGCATAACGGTGTCATGCTTCCCTCCAAGGTCCAGCGCCTTTGGGGGGAGTCCATGGTTGCGTTGTCCACGAGCGCATCCCGCGAAAGCGGGCGGCGGTTCTATGTCGGAATGGCGGTTGTCTTCGTCCTGATCGCCTTCGGCGGGTTCATCCCGACCTATTGGGCCAAGGTGGCGAGCGGGACCTTTGGCGGCGCGCCGATCCTGCACCTCCACGGGTTCTTCTTCTTCACCTGGACGCTGTTTTTCCTGGCCCAGACCTCGATGGTCGCAGGCGGGCGGACAGCGGATCATCGCAGATGGGGCGTCCTGGGCGTTTCCCTGGCCACCGCCATGGCCTTTACCGTCGTGCTGGCGGCCATCAATTCGATGAAGGTGGCCGACGCGGCGGGCATGGGTGACGCGGCCCGACGGTTCTCCATCGTATCGCTCAGCGCCCTGGCGCTGTTCCTGGGCCTGTTCGTCGCCGCGATCCTCAATGTGCGGCGGCCCGAGGTTCACAAGCGGCTGATGCTGCTGGCCATGATCCCGCCGATGCAGGCGGCGATGGCGCGGCCCTTCATGGTCTTGTTCAGCCCGCCCGGCGCTGTTGGGCCGCCCCCGGTCTTCGTGGCGATCCCGCCGGGCCTGACCGTCGACCTGCTGATCGTCGCGGCCATGATCCACGACTGGCGAACGCGCGGTCGACCGCATCCGGTCTATATCGCCGGCGGCCTGCTGATCCTCGCCCAGCAACTGCTGACCGTGCCGATTGGCCAAAGCGCGACGTGGATGTCCGTGGCGCGCTGGGTGGAGCACCTGGCGCGTTAGTCGACGCTGGCCGACTCCTGGCCGCGATCCTTGAACCGCGCCACGCCTTTGGGTGGTTCACGATCGGGGCGGACCAGGTCGATGATGTAGGGGACGATGGTCTCGGGCGCGGGGACCGTCAGCGGATCCTCGCCCGGGAAGGCGCCCGCGCGCATCCGGGTGCGCATGGCACCCGGATCGACGCAGAGGGCCCTGACCGTGGTGTTCTCCATCTCGTCGGCATAGCAGTCGACGATGGCTTCCAGGCCCGCCTTCGACGCCGCATAGGCGCCCCAGAAGGCGCGGTGGGTCTGGGCGACGCTGCTGGTCAGGAACACGGCTCGGCCGGCGTCCGAGGCGCGCAGCAGCGGGTCCATGGACCGGATCAGTCGCCAGTTGGCCGTCAGGTTGGTGGCCATGATCATGTCCCAGCCCTTCGGGTCGAGGTGCCCCACCGGCGTGAGGGCCCCCAGAACGCCGGCGGCGCCCACGACGATGTCCAGCTTGCCCCAGCGTTTGTGCAGGGCCGCGCCCAGCTGGTCCAGGCCGTCGGCTTCGCGCAGATCCAGCGGCACGAGGGTGGCGTGTTCGCCCGTGGCGGCGAAGATGCTGTCGTCGAGGGCTTCCAGAGCCCCCTGGGTGCGGCCGACCGCCACGATATGGGCGCCGGCCCGCGCCAACCCCAGGGCGATGGCCGCGCCAATGCCGCGCGTCGCGCCGGTGACCAGGGCGAAGCGGCCCGCGAGCGGTGTCGTTGAAGAATCCATGGGCGCTTTTAGCGGGCCTGGGCGGCTTCTTGAACCCCGTCCGTGAGATCATCGGCCGCGCGCTTGGCGTAGCGTTGCGCCAGGACCGAGCAGGCCATCAGCTGGATCTGGTGGAAGATCATCAACGGCAAAACCAGGACCCCGGCCGTGGCGCCGGAAAACAGGATTCCGGCCATCGGCACGCCGGTGGCCAGGCTCTTCTTGGAGCCGCAGAACACGATGGCGATCTCGTCGGCCTTGGTGAAGCCAAGGGCGCGGGCGCCAAAGGTCGTGGCCGCCAGGACGGCGGCCAGCAGCAGGCCGCAGACCACGACCAGGGCCAGCAGTTCCAGCGGCGAGACGCGTTTCCACAGACCGGCGACCACGGCGGCGCTGAAGGCGGAATAGACCACCAGCAGGATCGAGCCGCGGTCGACATAGCCGATCAGCGGCTTGTGCCGCTCGATCCAGGGGCCAATGACCGGCCGCAGCAGCTGGCCGGCGACAAAGGGCAGCAGCAGCTGGACGACGATGTCGCGGATGGACGTCCAGTTGGAAGCGCCGCCTTGGGCGTGCATCAGCAGGCCCACCAGAACCGGCGTCAGGAAGATTCCCAGCAGGTTCGAGGCCGAGGCCGCGCAGACGGCGGCGGCGACATTGCCCCGAGCGATCGAGGTGAAGGCGATGGAGGACTGCACGGTGGAGGGCAGGCAGGCCAGGAACACCATGCCGGCCGCCAGGGTCGGCGACAGCAGGCCGGTCTTGGCCGCCACCAGGCCCAGGATCGGGAACAGGACGAAGGTGAAGGCCAGGATCGTCAGGTGCAGCCGCCAGTGGGTGACGCCGGCGACCACGGCCTCGCGCGACAGCTTGGCGCCGTGCAGGAAGAACAGCAGGGCGATGGCCAGCTTGACCACGATGTTCAGGCCGCCGGCGAGCTCGCCGCGCACCGGAACGATCGAGGCCAGGACGACCATCCCGACCAGGGCCAAGATGTAAGCGTCGATGTTCAGCTTGGAGAGAAATTTGGAGATGGCGTTCACGGGGTCACTCATATGTCGTCATCGCCCGGTTCATCCGGGCGACCCAAGCTGAACTTGCCGGGCGGCATCGTTAGCGCGGCTTGGGTCCCGCGAACAAGTCGGGGGATGACGAGCGGAGGTCGCGTCAGGCGCTGACCAGCAACGACAACTGCCTGTCATTGGCCTCGTTTCGGCCCTCGGCCGCCTCGCGGTCGGTCAGGCGGGTGGGATAGTCGCCGGTGAAATAGTGATCGGTGAACTGGGGGGTGACCGGATCGCGCTGGCCGGCTTCCAGGGCCTGGTAGAGGCCGTCGACCGACAGGAAGCCCAGACTGTCGACCTCCAGGAACCGCGCCATTTCTTCCAGCGACTTGTTGGCCGCCAGCAGTTGTTCGCGCTCGGGCATGTCGATGCCATAGAAGTCGGGCCACTTGATGGGTGGGCTGGCCGAGCGGAGGTGGACCTCCTTGGCGCCCGCCTCGCGGACCATGCGCACGATCTTCAGGCTGGTGGTGCCGCGCACGATCGAGTCGTCGATCAGGATCACCCGCTTGCCCTCGAGCACCGCGCGGTTGGGGCTGTGCTTCATGCGCACGCCCAGTTCGCGCACGCCCTGGGTCGGCTGGATGAAGGTGCGGCCCACATAGTGGTTGCGGATGATGCCCAGGTCGAACGGGATGCCGCTCTGCTGGGCGTAGCCGATGGCGGCGGGCACGCCACTGTCGGGAACCGGGACCACGACGTCGGCCTCGACGCCGGTTTCGATCGCTAGCCGCTGGCCCATGCGCTTGCGCACGTCATAGACCGAGCGACCGTTCACGACGCTGTCGGGACGGGCGAAATAGACATATTCGAACACGCAGGGCCGCGCCGCCAGGGTGCTGAACGGCTTGAGCGACTTCACGCCGGTTTCGGAGATCACCACCATCTCGCCGTGCTCGATGTCGCGCACGAAACGGGCGCCGATCATGTCGAGGGCGCAGGTCTCCGACGCCAGGATCGGCTGGCCGTCCAGATCGCCCAGCACCAGCGGGCGGATGCCCAACGGGTCGCGGACGCCGATCATCTTCTTGTTGGTGATGGCCACCAGGGCGTAGCCGCCCTCGATCTGGCCGACGGCGTCGATGAAGCGATCGACGATCTTGGCCTTTCGCGAGCGAGCGATCAGGTGAAGGATCACCTCGCTGTCGCTGGTCGACTGGAAGATCGCGCCTTCCTGCACCAGGCGTTCGCGCAGGCTGAGGAAATTGGTCAGGTTGCCGTTGTGGGCGATGGCGACGCCGCCCGTCTCCAGATCGGCGAACATCGGCTGGACGTTGCGAATGCCGCTGCCGCCGGCCGTCGAATAGCGGGTGTGGCCGATGGCCATGCCGCCGGGCAGGCGCTGCACCAGATCATTGCCGGTGAAGGCGTCGCCGACATGGCCCATATGGCGCTCGGTGTGGAAGCGCTGGCCGTCGAAAGCGGCGATACCGCAGGCCTCCTGGCCGCGATGCTGCAGGGCGTGCAGGCCCAGGGCGGTGATGGCCGCCGCGTCGCGGACGCCGTAGACGCCGAACACCCCGCATTCGAGACGCAGGGTGTCATCCTCGGGATCACGCCACGGCGCGGAGGAGTATCGATCGGTCGACTGGCCGATAGAAGTCATCGCGATTTCTCCACCAGGTCGTCGAGGGTTTGACGCTGGTTCTGATCATAGCTGGGTTCGCCGGTTTTGCGGCCCGACGGATTGTCGCTGGTTCCGCGCACCGCGCCCTCGATGGCCGGGGCGAGCTTCTCGGCCAAGGCGCTGCCCTTGGGCATGAAGACTTTCAGCACCCGGGCGCTGGCTTCGGACAGGGGATAGAAGATCGAGCGTTCAACCCAGGCCGGTACGCGATCGGGCGGCGTGGCCATGTGGAACAGCAGGTTGAACACGCCCAGGATCACCAAAGCCCGGATCAGGCCAAAGCCGACCCCGACCACACGGTCCAGCAAGCCCAGGGCGCTTTCATGCAGGCCCGCCGTCAGGCTGGAGCTCAGGATGCGCAGGATGACGAAGGCGACAATGAACACCAGCAGCAAGGCGCAGGCGGTGGCCGCCCAGTCGGGGTTCATCAGGTCGCGAAAAATCGGACCGGTGATCCGCAGGCCAAACAGGGCGATGGCGGCGGCGAGGATGAACGACAGGGCGGACATCAGCTCGCGGGATGCGCCACGGGCGAAGCCGATCGAACCGGAGGTGAGGAGGAGGAGGCCGGCGATGATGTCGAACGGCGTCACGTCAGATCGCCCCAGATCTCGTCGCCGATCCGCCCAACAGCGTCGGCGAGCCGCGCGACCCCGGCCACAGGCAAGGCTCCGCCGCCGTCCGGAAGGCCCGACAGCGATGACAGCGCCCGGCCAAACCCCAGTTTCGCGGCTTCCTTCAAACGCGTCTCCATCCGGCTGACCGGCCGCACCTCGCCCGACAGGCTGACCTCGCCGAACACGACGCAGTCCTGGGGTAGGGCGATATCGAGGGCTGAAGAGGCCAGGGCCGCCGCCGCCGCGAGATCCGCCGCCGGCTCGGTGATCCGCAAGCCGCCAGCGACGTTCAGATAGACGTCCTTATCGCCAAAACCAAGGCCGCACCGTGATTCAAGTACGGCCAACACCATAGCGAGGCGTCCGGAATCCCATCCGACCACGGCGCGACGCGGCGTTCCATAGGCGGAGGGCGACACCAGGGCCTGGAATTCCACCAGCACGGGCCTCGAGCCCTCAATGCCCGCGAACACCGCCGCGCCGGCCGCGCGCTCGCCGCCTTCGTTGAGGAACAGCGCCGAGGGGTTCTTGACCTCGCGCAGTCCAACATCGCCCATTTCGAACACGCCGATCTCGTCCGTGGCCCCGAAACGGTTCTTGGCCCCGCGCAGAATGCGGAACGGATAGCCGCGTTCCCCCTCGAAACTCAGCACGGCGTCGACCAGGTGTTCGACCACGCGCGGCCCGGCGATCTGACCGTCCTTGGTGACGTGGCCGACCAGCAGGATCGCCACGCCCTTCTTCTTGGCCAGCCGCACCAGCTCGGTGGCGCAGGCGCGCACCTGGGTGACCGTACCCGGCCCGGCCTCGTGGGCGTCGCTCCACATGGTCTGGATCGAGTCGATGACCACCAGGTCGAAGTTGTCGCGCTTCAGGCCGTCGAGGATGTCGCGCAGGCTGGTCTCGGCCGCCAGTTGCACGCTGGCCTTGGCCAGGCCCATGCGATCGGCGCGCGAACGGATCTGCTCGACGGCCTCTTCGCCGGAGATGTAGGCGCAGGACGCCCCGCGCAGGGCGGCGCTGGCGCAGACCTGCAGCAACAGGGTGGATTTGCCGACCCCGGGGTCGCCGCCGATCAGGATGGCCGAGCCCGGCACCACCCCGCCGCCGCACACGCGGTCGAACTCGTCGACGCCGGTGACGATGCGCGGCGGGGCCGGCGTGTCGCTTTCCAGACCCTCGAACTGCAGACCACGGGTGCGGGTGGCCTTGGTGGTCGACAGGGCCCCTGGCGGTCGGGCGCTAACCTCCTCGGCCAAACTGTTCCAAGCCTGGCAGGCGGGACACTGCCCCGACCATTTGGTCTGGACCGCGCCGCAAGACTGGCAGGCATAGACAGCGCCGTCTCGGGCCATGGAAACTCCTGATTCTCGGATGACTGGAGACTACAGGGTGACGGGCCCATGCGCCAAAGGCGGACGTGGGGTCAGACGATAAAGCGCCCCGCCCGGGGCGTTATACGGGTCAGCAATTCATAGGCCGTGGTGCCCGCCGCCGCGGCGGCGTCATCGACCGGCAGATCAGGGCCGATGATCTGCATCATCGCGCCCGGGCGAGCGGCGTCGCAGCCGGTGACATCGACGGCGACCAGATCCATCGAGACCCGACCCAACATCGGTCGCCGCGCGCCGTCGAACCAGACCGCGCCGCGCGGATAGGCGGCGCGCGGTATGCCGTCGGCATAGCCGGCCGCCAGGATCGCCACGCGGGTGTTGTCCGTCGCCGTGAAGGTCGCGCCATAGCCGATGGTTTCGCCGCGCGGAACATTGCGGGTCTGCAGGATCGGGGCTTCCAGCGTGGCGACGGCGCTGATGCGCGCGTCCGGAACGTCGCGCGGACCGCCGCCATAGAGGCTGACGCCCGGACGGACCTGGTCGAAGGCGTAATCGGGCCCCAGAAAGATCCCCGCCGAATTGGCCAGGCTGCGGCGGGCGTCCGGAACCAGGGCCGTCGCTTCTTGAAACCGTTCCAGCTGCTTGAGGTTCAAGGGGTGGTCCGGCTCATTGGCGCAGGCCAGGTGGCTCATGACCTGGATGATCTCCACGTGCTTGAGCCGGTCCATGGCGCCCAGCAGGACGCGAACTTCCTCCAGGCGCAGGCCGAGACGGTTCATGCCGGTGTCGACGTGCAGCGTCGCGGTCAGCCGGCCGCCGCGCGCCTGGCTGTTCCAGGCCTCGACCTGGGGCAGGCTGTTGAGCACCGGCGTCAGGCGGGCGGCTTCCAGCGTTGGGGCGGACCCAGGGGTGACGCCGTCCAGAACATGGATCGCGGCCGCGCGGTCGCCGAGGCTCTGGCGCAGCGCCACGCCTTCGGAGAGGCGCGCGACATAGAAGCCGCGGGCGCCTTCGGCCCACAGGCGATCGGCGACGATGGCCGCGCCCAGACCATAGCCGTCCGCCTTGACCGCCGGCGCGACCTCCGCGCCGGACGCGGCCGTCACCAGGGCGCGGTAGTTGGCGGCCAGGGCGTCAAGGTTGAGGGTCAGGCGGGTTTCGGAAGGATCGGTCACTGGAGCTCGAAAGGCAGGAGGCGGCGCGCCCCGGCGTAACCGAGGCAGCCAGGCTTTGCCAGCTAGAACGCGTGGGGATGGGCGGCGAGGAAGACCGTGACCAGGTTCTCGAAGCCCGAAGCGGTGATCTGCACGCCGATGCACAGCAGCAGGAAGGCCACCAGCCGCGACAGGACCCGCGCCCCGGACTGGCCCAGCAGCTTGCTCACCCGATCAGAGGCGCTGTAGAGCAGCCAGACCAGGATCGCCACCCCGGCCGCCGCGACGCCGGCCCCGAGAAAGAAGCCCACGGCGCTGCCCTCCGCGGGGCGCTGAGACGATAGGGCGATCGCCACGGAGATCGAGCCGGGCCCGGTGGTGAACGGCATGGTCATGGGGAAGAAGGCGATGTCGTCCTGCCGATGGGCGGGCTCGGTGTCGCTGGTCTTGCGATCCTCATGCTCCTGGGCGTCCATCAGCAGGCCCCAGGCGCGGATCGCCACCACCAGACCGCCCGCCACCCGCAAGGCGCCCAGGCTGACCCCGAAGAAGTTGAGGATATAGCCGCCCAGCAGCAGGGAGCCGAGCAGCACCAGGAAGGCGTAGAAGGCGATCGAGCGCGCCAGCGCCCGGCGCTGGTCGCGACTGCGGCTTCCCATGGCCTGGTCAAAGATCAGCGACGCGCCGACCGGGTTGACGATCGAAAACAGCGCCGGGAAGGCCAGCAGGAACGCACCGACGAAACTGGAGACGGGCAGGGGACTGAAGTTCATGGAGATTCGAGGGTCCGTGTGTGAGTCGTCGGACCCTCGCCCGACGCGCCGTTCCAGGTCAAATCGCGCCTATTCCTCGGACGGAATATTGCGCGCCTGGGCGAAATAGTGATCGCGGGCCAGATTGCCGAACCGCGTGGTGTCACTGTTGAACGACAGGCGCACCGTGCCGATGGGACCGTGACGCTGCTTGGCGATGATCACCTCGGCCAGGCCTTGCAGGCGGTCCATGTCTTCCTGCCAGGTCAGGTGCTCGGGCGTGCCCTCGCGCGGCTCGGCGCGGCCGACATAATAGGCCTCGCGATAGACGAACCAGACCATGTCGGCGTCCTGCTCGATCGAGCCGGATTCGCGAAGGTCGGACAGTTGGGGGCGTTTGTCCTCGCGCTGCTCGACCTGACGCGACAGCTGCGACAGGGCGATGACCGGACAGCTCAGTTCCTTGGCCAGGGCCTTCAAGCCCATGGTGATCTGGCTGACTTCCTGAACGCGGTTGGCGTTCGAGCCGAGGTCGGACCCGGTGACCAACTGCAGGTAGTCGACCACGACGAGGTCCAGTCCGACCTGACGTTTCAGGCGGCGGGCCCGGGCGGTCAGCTTGGCGATCGAGATACCGCCGGTGGCGTCGATATAGAGCGGGGCTTCCTGCAGCTCCATGGCCGCGTCGCGCACCCGGCCAAATTCCGACGCGTCGATCTCGCCCTTGCG
>JAHINZ010000477.1 GCA_018895795.1 Alphaproteobacteria bacterium | reverse complement strand
TCGAGTAACCCCCTTGACCCCAGCCCCGCTCGATCGCCCCCCGCCGCCGCTTCGGTCGCTGGCCGCGCGCCCTTCCCGTGCGACGAGGTGGGACTAGAATACGGGCGATCTGAGCGCGTCTGATTGGCGCGCTCGATTTATTTTTAGGGTGTTGATTGAACTGGGATATTTTTGGATTTGAGCGGGGATAAGCCGCGCCCAATCCCCATACTTCCGCCAGGGGCCGAAACGAAAGACCCGCCCGCGGTGGCGACGCCCAGACCCCGGACATCGCGAACGGCGGAGAAGGGTGGCGAGCGGACAAAAGCGGGATGTCGCTCGGTCTGCGATTGGCTCAATATATTTACCCGGGTAAAACACTTGCGCTATTAATACCCGGATGATATTTGGATTACTCACCGACCTTCCGGGAAGGATTTGCAATGCCGACTGTCCGCGCCAACGGGATGACCATCGCGTTCGACGCGTTCGGATCGGAGGACGCCGAACCCATTTTACTGGTCTCCGGTCTTGGCGTTCAGATGATCCGCTGGGCCAGCCCGTTCTGTGAAAGGCTCGCGGCGCTAGGCTACCGGGTGATCCGTTTCGACAATCGTGACGTCGGCCTCTCGACTCACCTCGACGACGCACCGGTCATTGAGATGGCCGCTCTGGCCCAGGCCCTGGCGCGAGGCGAGCGACTGAATTTGCCCTACACCCTAAAGGATATGGCCGCCGACGCCGTCGGCCTGTTGGACGCCCTCGGCATCGAACGCGCCCATATCGTGGGCCGATCCATGGGCGGCATGATTGCGCAGGTGATCGCCGCCGAACATCCCCGGCGCACGCTTTCGATGGCCTCGATCATGTCCAGCACCGGCAATCCCGAACTCCCCCCGCCGTCGCCCGAGGCCATGAGCGCGCTGACCCGACGCGCCCCGGACCCGGCTCGGGACGAGCCGGGCTATCTGGATCATTGCGTGGCGACGGCCCGCGTGATCGCAAGTCCCGGATTTGGATTCGATGAGCACGCTTACCGCGCCCAGGCCTTGGCGGAACTGAAGCGGGCCTATAACCCCGCCGGCTTCAGTCGGCAGATCGCCGCCATGATCACCGCCGGCGACCGCCGCGCTCGGCTCAACACCATCATCGCGCCCACCCTCGTGGCGCACGGGGCGGACGACACCCTGATACCGGTCGCCGGGGGGCGGGACACCGCCGCCAGCATCAAGGATGCCAAATTGATGGTCATTGAGGGAATGGGGCACGACCTGCCGATCGAACTCCATGAAACCTTCGCGCTGGCCATCGCCGCAAACGCCCGACGAGCCGCCGCCTAGACAGGACAAGTCCGTAGCCCGCCCCCTGGATCCTCGACGCCGCCGCCGCCGCCCGCTATCCACGGTCCATGACCGCGCAAACCCTGGGCCTTCTGGCCGCACTCGCCTGGCCGCTGCCGATGATCGTCGCCCTGTTCATGGTGGTGCGCGCGCCGGCCCTGAAGTTCCGCCTGATCTGGGTGGCGTTCTGCTTCGTCGGCGTCGGGGCGTTCTGGATGGACACGGCCACGGGCCATTGGGGATTCATCCCCGCCACGATCAACATCCTGGGCCCGGGCTCGGCGCCCGGCTTCTTCAAGGCCTGTATCCCGATCGGCGCCGTCGTGGTCATCGCCATGCTGCAGAAGATCAAGTCGATCCGCGCGGCGGCGCTGGCGGCGAAGACGGAGAAGCCCCTGGAGCCAAGCGCCTAAAGGCGATCGACATTCAGCCAAAGCTTCGGATTCCTGGTCCAGAAAGCGCAAAAAACACCGCTTATCCTCGCGAAAGCGAGGACCCAAGCTGAGCCTCAGGACCAGTCAACGCCGTGGCGCAACCCGAAAGTCCGTTTGGGTCCCTGCTTTCGCGGGGATGAGCGGTACAAAAGTGCGCCAACAGCTGAATGTCGAGACGCTCTAGAACAGGATGCGCGGGTTCATGATCCGCTGGGGATCCAGGGCCGCGCGGATGGCCCGCAGCGCCGCGACCTCGACGGGGTCCTTGTAGCCCAGCGCCTCGGCGGTCTTCATCGCGCCCAGGCCGTGCTCGGCGCTGATCGAGCCGTGCAGGTCGGCGGTGATGTCGTGGACGATCTTGGCGCCGGCGTCGCGCAGGGCGTCGTGGGCGTCATCGTCGCCGCCCGTCGCTTTGAGCACATCGTAATGGACATTGCCGTCGCCGACATGGCCGAAGGCGACGATGCGGGTTCCGGGATAGGCCTTGGCGATCGCGGCGTTGGCGCGTTCGATGAAGACCGGGATCTTGGAGACCGGCACGCTGACATCGTGCTTCCAGGCCGCGCCCTCGGGCTTTTGTCCGGCAGAATGACCCTCGCGGATGTGCCAGAAGGCTTTCATCTGAGTTTCGGTCTGGGCGACGGCGGCGTCGCTGATCAGGCCGCGCTCCAGGGCGCTGGTCAGCAGCCGCTCCAGCGCCGCCTCGGCCGCGCCGGGCTCGCCGCTGGCGATCTCGATCAGCACGTACCACGGATGGATCGACGGCAGCGGATCGCGCAGGCCCGGCACGTTGCGGACGGTCAGCTCGAAGCCCAGCCGGCCCATCAGCTCGAACGCCTCGACCGCCCCGCCGGTCTCGTCCTTGGCCCGGGCCAAAAGCTGGATGGCGTCGTCCGGCGAGCCCAGGCCGACGATGGCCACGGCCCGCGAGGCCAGCAACGGGTGCAGTTTCAGGCTGGCGGCGGTGACCACGCCCAGCGTGCCCTCGGCCCCGATCAGCAGTTGCTTGAGGTCGTAGCCGGTATTGTCCTTGCGCAGGCGTTTCAGGCCGTTCCAGATCTCGCCATTGGGCAGGACGGCCTCAATCCCCAGCACCTGCTCGCGCATCATGCCGTAGCGCAGCACGGCGGTGCCGCCGGCATTGGTCGAGATCAGCCCGCCGATCGTGCACGAGCCTTCCGAGGCCACGCCGACCGTGAACCGCCGGCCGACGCTGGCCGCCCGGGCATGGGCTTCGGACAGGGTGACGCCGGCCTCCAGCACCATCACGTCGTCCAGCCCGTCGACATCGCGCACGCCGCGCAGTTTCTCGGTCGACAACAGGATCTCGCCCTGCGGGATCTGACCGGCGACCAGACCCGTATTGCCGCCCTGCGGGGTGATCGCCACGCCGTCCGCCGCGCAGATCCCGACCACGGCGGCCACCTCGGCGGTCGAGCGTGGCAGCACCAGCAGCGGGGTCTCGCCCCGCCAGCGTCCGCGCCATTCGACCAGCTTGGGTTCGAGGCGATCGGGATCCTGGCTCCACCCGCCCTCGCCGAGCACGGCCTTGAGGCGGGAGAGGACATCTGCGGGAACGGGCTTGGTCATGGGCGCGGAGGATACGCTTTTGAGCCGAGGCGGGAATAGGATATACATCGTTATATACCGCTGGAGGCCGTGATGGGCATCTTCATCAAGAACCCCGAGACCGAAAAGATCGTCCGCGAAGTCGCCGCGCTTCGCGGGATGACGATCACTGGCGCGATCGACGCCCTGGCGCGAGAAGCCCTGGCGCAAGATCGGCTGCGCATCGCGCCCAGAAAACGAACGCTCGAGGAGATGCGCGCCGCCACGGCGGACTTCAGACGCGCGACCGGTCTGGACAAGGAACCCAAACCGTTGCGTCCCATCACCAAGGCCGACTGGGATGCCCTGTGGCCGACCGGCATCCCCGAGATCGATGACGCATGACACTGGCCGTTGACGCTTCGGCGCTCGTGGCGATCGCCCGCAACGAGCCGGGCTTCGAGCCGCTTGAGGAAGCTCTGTCAAAAGCGCAGGCCGCCTTCGCGACCTCGGTGAACATCATGGAAGCTGGCCTCGTCCTGGTCCTGCGCGAAGCCCGCTTCACCTCCGAGAGCTTTCACGCCTGGCTCGAAGCTCAAAATGTCGTCGAGACCCAGATCGTCGACGCCAGCGGCGCCCTCGACGCCTATATGCGCTGGGGCAAGGGCGTTCACCGCGCCGGCCTGAACATGGGCGACTGCTTCGCCTACGCCCTGGCCAAGGCCCTGGACGCGCCGCTGCTGTACAAGGGCGACGATTTTCCGCTGACGGATGTTCGCTCGGCCCTAGCCTAGATCGGGATCGGGGATGCCCCGGATCTTGGCCCAATATTCCTCGCGCGCGTCGTCGTCGATCACGGCCGGGTCGCCCGCGCCCTTGAACAGACGATCGCCGCCGTCCTTGCGGGCCTTGGCGATCCAGAAGGGCTGGCCGGTTTCCAGATCGCGGAAATTGGCCTTCAGACCCGAATTGCGCAGGGCCTCGAACGAGCGACCGGCGTAATACAGGGTCTCGCCGGTCTTGGACGAGCCGACCCGGCCGATCCGCGCGGGACCGTTCAGGCCCTTGGACTTGTCCTCGAGATACATGATGCGGAATTTCATCGACTTTATCCTATGAACCCGGCGGCGCGCCGCAGCCGGTCATTGATGGCTTCGCCCAGGCCCTGGTCGGGCATGGCCGCCACCGCGATGCCGACGGGCTGGGTCCGGTCGGCGGCGCGGAGGAATGAAAACAGATTGGCCGCCGCCTCGGCCAGGTCTGCGGTCGGGCTGAGATTGAACACGCCCTCCCCGGCCGGCCAAGGCCCGAAGGCCAGGAACGCTTCGCCGAGCTTCGGGGCCTCGGCATTGATCCGCACAGGC
>JAHINZ010000476.1 GCA_018895795.1 Alphaproteobacteria bacterium | reverse complement strand
GACGCCAGCTCCGGCGCGGCGGGCACCCGCTCGGGCGACGCCAAGGCCCAACTTACCGCGATCGGCGCGGACCAGACCGACGTGAACCTGTTCACGATGACGGCCCTGATCCAGCAAACCGGTTCGGTGGCGGCGGCTTCCGCCCAATACCAGGCCAATCGCGGTCCGGGCGGCGACCTGAAGCAGGCCTTCGTCGACCAAATCCTGGCGGCCTATGACATCGAGCCCAACGCGTCGGACCCGCTGTTCAACTTCCAGGTTTCGCAACCGATCAACAACCGGACCGGCAAGATCCACGGGTTTGAAGTCGCGGCTCAGCACTTCTTCGGCGACACCGGCATCGGTATCGCCGGCGCCTACACCCTGGTTCGCGGCGATGTTGACTTCAACATCGGCGCCGACCCCAGCCAGGATCAGTTCGCCCTGCTGGGTCTGAGCGACACGGCCAACGCCACGCTGATCTATGACAAGAACGGCCTGTCGGCGCGTCTGGCTTACAACTGGCGCGACCGGTTCCTGCAACAGACCAATCGCGGGGGGTCGCGTAACCCGGTGTTCGTCGCCCCCTTCGGTCAGCTGGACTTCAACGTCAGCTATGATGTGACCGAGAAGCTGGCCCTGTCTCTGGAAGGCATCAACCTGACGCGCGAAAGCCTGCGGACCTACGGGCGTAGCGAACACGAACTGTGGTTCGCCCAAGAGCTGGACAGGCGCATCCTGCTCGGCGCCCGCTACCGCTTCTAGACGACACGCACGCTGGAGACTGGGAAAGGCCGCTGCTCGCGCAGCGGCCTTTTTCGGCCAAAGCGAGTTAGGATGCGTCAACGGACCGCCCGACGCGAAAGGCGCGCATGACCAACAGAGTTTTGCTCAACAATGTCGACCATGCCGATCTGAAGGCGATCGTCGGCTACGGACCAAGGTTCGGCGACAACATCAATCAGGCGCTGCTGCTCCCGACCGAGTTCGAGGACGCCCAGCGCGACTATCCGATCCTGCTGCGCAGGGACCAGAACGGCGACTTTCAGGCCGTGGCGCTTCTGGGCCTGGACCGCGACGAGAACCTGTTTCTTCAGGACGGCGAATGGCGGGCCCGCTATGTGCCGGCCGTGCAGCAACGGGGCGCGTTTTCGATCGCCCTGCGCGACGCCGACGATGGCGCGGCGCCAAAGCCCATGATCCATGTCGATCTGGATCATCCGCGCATCAGCACGACGCAGGGCGAGCCTCTGTTCCTGCCCGCCGGCGGCAATGGGCCCTATCTGCAGCACATGATCCGCGTCCTAGGCGCGATCTATGACGGGCTGGAAATCGGCAAGCCGATGTTTTCCGCCTTCGTCGAACTGGACCTGATCGCGCCGGTGTCGATCGAAATCCAGCTGGACGACGGCGCGTCCTACGACCTGCCGGATTTCCACACCATCGACGCTGACCAGCTGGCGGCGCTGACGGGAACGGACCTGGAGCGTATGCACCAGTCGGGCCTGCTGCGCGCCGCGCAATGGGTCGCGTCGTCGATGGGCAATATCCAGCGCCTGGTCGAGCTGAAGAACGCACAGCGGGCCGCGTCGCGCGCCGGCGAGTGTGGTCCGACGCCATGAGCGATGGCGCGCGCAAGGTGCTGGAAACCTCGGTCGCCTCGCCGCGGGATATCCCGTTCGGGGCGGTGATCGAGGGGCAGACGCCGATGATCTTTCGGGGTCTGGCCCGTGACTGGCCGTTGATCCGCGCGGGTCTGGAGTCGCCGCAGGCGGCGATGGCCTATCTGTCGGCCCAGGACCACGGCGGACGGCTGCTGGTCTATGTTGGCGACCCCGCGATCAAGGGGCGCTTCTTTCATGACGAGAGTCGCACGGGCCTGAATTTTCGGACCGAGCGGGCCGGCCTGGGCGACGTCCTGGCGCGGATCACGGCCGGGCTGGACGACGCCGAAGGGCCGTCGCTCTATGTCGGCTCGACCGATCTGGACAGCTACTTTCCCGGACTGCGCGCCGAGAACGATCTGGGCCTGGGCCCAGAGACCTTTGGGTCCGAGCCGGCGATGGCCAGCCTGTGGATGGGCAACCGCACCGTGGCGGCGGCCCACTACGACATGTCCAACAATATCGCGGTCTGCGCCGTGGGCCGGCGTCGCTTCACGCTGTTTCCGCCCGACCAGGTGGCCAACCTCTATCCGGGACCGCTGGAGCCCACGCCGGGCGGCCAGGCGGTCAGCCTGGTCGATTTCGACGCGCCGGATTTCGAACGCCACCCCGGCTTCCGGCAGGCCCTGGCCGCCGCCCAGGTGGCCGAGCTGGAGCCCGGCGATGTGCTGGTCTATCCGGCCCTGTGGTGGCACCAGGTCGAGGCGCTCGACCCGTTCAATGTGCTGATCAATTACTGGTGGAACGCCGCGCCGGGCTTCATGGACACGCCCATGAACACCCTGCGGCATGGCCTGTTGAGCCTGCGCGACCGGCCCGAGCATGAGAAACAGGGCTGGAAGGCGCTGTTCGACTACTACCTCTTCGGTCCGGCCGAGCGCGCCGGCGAACACCTGCCCGAACCGGCGCGAGGTGTCCTGGGTCCGATGGACGCCATGAAGGCGCGTCGGCTGCGCGCCGATCTTCTGGACCGACTGAACCGATAAGAACGATGGAGCAGGGTGTGAGCGGTCAGAGCGTGAAGAGGGTGGTGGTCGCCGGGGGCGGAACGGCGGGCTGGATGGCGGCCGCGGCGCTGTCCAAGCAGTTGGGCCCGCTGCTCGACATCGTCGTGGTCGAGTCCGACGACATCGGCACGGTGGGGGTAGGGGAGTCGACCATCCCGACGGCGCGCACCTTCAATGCTCTGCTGGGGATCGACGAAGCCGAGTTCATGCGGGCCACCCAGTCGACCTTCAAGCTGGGCATCTCGTTCGAGAACTGGGGCCAGATCGGCGACCGCTACATTCACTCATTCGGACAGGTCGGCAAATCCACCTGGATGGGCGGCTTTCACCACTTCTGGCTGCAGGCCCGTGCCGAGGGCTTTGCGGGCGATCTGGGCGACTATTGTTTCGAGCTGCAGGCGGCCAAGGCCGAGCGGTTCTTCACCGACGAGAACGCCGCGATCAACTATGCCTACCATCTGGACGCCACGCTCTATGGCCAGTTCCTGCGCAAGATGAGCGAGGCCGCCGGGGTCCGGCGACAGGAGGGCAAGATCACCAGCGTCCGGCAGCGCTCGCAGGACGGCTTCATCGAGGCCCTGGTGATGGAGTCAGGCGAGGTCATCGAGGGCGACCTGTTCATCGACTGCACCGGGTTTCGCGGCCTGCTGATCGAACAGACCCTGAAGGCCGGTTTCGAGGACTGGAGCCACTGGCTACCGACCAACAGCGCCCTGGCGGTGCAGACCCGCTCCACCGGACCGGCCCTTCCCTACACCCGGGCCAGCGCGCACCGGGCCGGGTGGCAGTGGAAGATCCCGCTGCAGCATAGGGTGGGCAATGGCCTGGTCTACAGCAACGCGCACATGTCGGATGACGAGGCGCACACGCTGCTGCTTGAGCAGATCGAGGGCGAGCCCCTGACCGAGCCCCGCCTGCTGCGCTACCGCACCGGCCGTCGTCGCAAGACCTGGGACAAGAACTGCATCGCCCTGGGCCTGGCCAGCGGCTTCGTCGAGCCGCTGGAATCCACCTCGATCCACATGATCATGATCGGGGTGACGCGGCTGATGCAGCTGTTCCCGTTCGATGGCGTCAATGAGGCGGTGATCGCGCGCTACAACCGCCTGGCCGAGGATGAGCTGGAGAAGATCCGCGACTTCATCATCCTGCACTACACGCTGACCCAGCGCGCCGACAGCCCGTTCTGGGACGATTGCCGGACCATGGACATCCCCGACAGCCTGGTCCATCGCATCGCTCTGTTCCGCGACAACGCCCAGGTGTTCCAGGCGCCGGGCGAACTGTTCCAGGTGGATTCCTGGCTGCAGGTGATGCTGGGCCAGGGTCTGGAGCCGCAAGGCTTCCATCATATGGGCCGGATGATCCCGCCCGGACAGCTGCGCCGGGCGCTCGACGACCTGAAGGGCAATATCGCCCAGGCCGTCGAACGCATGCCTCACCACCAAGACTTCCTGGACCGCTATTGCCCGTCCGCGCGGACCTGATCAGGTCCCGATATAGCGGATCAGCGCAGCCATGTTCTCGACATAGCCGCCTGTCGAGATGCCGATCTTGGGCGTGTCGGTGATGTAGGGCGAGGTGTCGGTGGCGTCTCCCACCCGGGTCTGGCTGAAGTCGCCGGGCGCCGGAACGGGCGAGCCGTCGCCGCTATAGGGATTGCTGGTCGCCTTCAGCTCGGTCGGCCACCATCCCTCGGCGTTCAGGGCGGCGATCAGGGCCGCCGCCTTGTCGGGCGCGGCCGCTCCGGCGTCGACCTTCAGGGTCCCGACATTGAGGTCGGAGACCGAGATGTCGCCGGTGGTGAAGTACCGGGGCAGGGCCTTGCTCCCGCCCTTCAGCGGCGAGTTGCGGCTGGCGACCTCGGGCGACGTCGCTTGCAGCTTGGCCAGCCGCTTGCGCAGACCCTCGACGTTCACCGAGCGGAACGACGAATAGTGGACCACCGTGTCGTGGGGGTTCTGGTCAGCGAAATAGCGGCCGTTGACGACATTGCTGCCGGTGCGATGGATGTAGAGCGGCCTGCCCGTGCCGATCTCGGTGAAGGTGGGGTAGGGGCGACCCTTCATGATCTCGGGCGTCACCTTGATGCTGTCCAGCCAGTCCAGCGCCTCGCCCAGTCGGGCCAGGAACTTGGGGTCGCCGGTCAGTTCATAGAAGTCCATGCATGCGGCGATGTTGCCGCCCGTGGTGTGGCTGGCGAAGGCTTCCGGTTCGTAGGTGCGGGCTCCGGCCGGGGTCAGGTCGCTGACCTTGTGCTGCAGGCCCCAGGC
Source organism: Alphaproteobacteria bacterium (assembly GCA_018895795.1). Lineage (GTDB taxonomy): Bacteria > Pseudomonadota > Alphaproteobacteria > Caulobacterales > Caulobacteraceae > Caulobacter. The sequence continues at coordinate 5,338 of JAHINZ010000476.1, read as the reverse complement.
CGGCTGCGGTTGCGGCTGCTGGCACAGCACGAAGCAGTCCATGGCCTTGCGGATCGGCTCCAGCACGCGCTGGTCGCCCAGGGCCTGCCAGACCATGATCAGGAACTTGATGTTCTCACCGGCCACGTCGTCGTTGAAGGTGATGAAGCCCGTATAGTCGGGATGGCCGTGATGGTGGAACTCGTCCTTCAGAGGGAAGCGCTGGGGCCATCCGCCGACCGGGTACTGGCTGTCCAGGACAAAGGCCACGGCGCGGTCCAAGGCGGGCTTGAACGCTGGATCCTGCTTCTCGACATACAGGCGCAGCAGGAACTGCGAGGCCTCGGCGGTGCCGGCGTCGTCGAAGGTGGCGTTGCCGTAATAGTGCTGGAATTCCTCGAGCCGCCAGCCGTTCTTGCCGACGGTGTCATACCATTTGCGGAGCGAGGCCTCGCCGGCCAGGTCGCCCAGATAGTTCCATCCCCCGGCGGGATGCTGGATGGCGATCAGGGCCTGGGCGGCCTTGACGGCGGCGTCGTAATAATAGGCGTCGCCCGTGGCGTGATAGGCGTCGAGGAACAGGTGGCCCATGGTCGCCGTGCCGGGCGGCTGCACCCAGATCATCGTCGGGAAGGCCTCCATCTCGCCCCAACGGCGCGAGAAATCGGGCAGGTAGCTCCAGACATAGCCGCCTTCATAGGCCGCCTTCTCGATCATGAAGGTGGTGGCCTTCTTCATCGTGTCCAGCGCCCGAGCCTTGGTCGGGGCCTCGGCGGCCAACGCCTTCAGGGGCGAGAAGGCCCCGGCGGCGGCGAAGGCCGCGGCCGAGGTCGCCATCAGGCGACGGCGGGAAAGGGGGCTAAGCGGCATGCTGGACTCCGACTGGCGTTTGTCTCGCGGGCCGGGGTGGATGCGGCTGACGGGGCGCCGGCGCTAGGCCGGTCGCCAGGATCGTTCCGTCGCGTCCTCCCGGATCGGCGAGCCGATCCCACCACCTTCTGGCGGCGAATTCTTGACCCAGTAATGACACCGGTGTCACGACTTGGCTAGAGGCGCTTGCAACTTTGTCTCGCCGCCGCGCCAACCGCGATCGAGACGGCCTCTTTGTAGCAGCGACCCGGACCTCCTGCTGGCCGCCGCGCGAAAAGATCAGCGGCCTCACCCTAGAGCGTTGAAAATGCCGGATAACGTTGTGCGGCCAGTGGTCGCATGGCGACAATGTTTACATTCTGTAAACATTGTCGCCATGCCCACCCGCACCGAACATCTCCGTGACGCCGAGCGACTGGAACGTCAGGCTGAAATCGCCGACAACGTCCATGCGCGCGCCGCCCTGCGTCGCATGGCGCAAGCCTCGCGCGGCGCCGCCGCCCTGGTCGGGATGATCGAGGCCTGCGACGAGAGCGCCGCCGGCGCTCGTCTCTAGGGTCTAGCGGCGCTCGACCAGGCAAGCCGCCACGCAGGCGCGGGCCAGGGCCTCGGTGGCGTCGATCAACGGGACCGCCAGATCCTCGGCGCCCAGCACCAGAGGAACCTCGGTGCAGCCCGCCACCACGGCCTGCGCGCCCTTGCCGACCAGGCGGTGGGCGAGGGCGGCCATGGTCTCGCGGGAATCCTGCCCCAGCGCGCCTGATTTGACATGATAGAGCAGGGCCATGAACTCGACCTGTTCGTGGTCATCCAGCGTGACGACCTCCAGGCCCAGATGCGAGAGGCGATCCCTGTAAAGGCCCAGGGCCAGACCTGACCCCAGCACCCCGACCCGCGCGGCCCCGGCCGCCTTGGCCGCCTGGCCGGCGGCGTCCAGCATGTCGACCAGCGGCAGGCCGGTCGCGCGAACCTCGGCGGCGAAGGCGTGGGCGGTGTTGCAGGCGATGGCCAGGACCTCGGCTCCGCCGGCCTGCAGTCCCGCCGCCATGGCCGCCAGCACCGGACCCGGATCGGCCTGGCTGGTGCTTTGATCGGGAACCTGGGGGTTGATGTCGACCAGCACGCGCAGGTGATCCCGCTCGTGACGGGTCGGCGTCGCGGCCTGCAGCTTGGCCAGGAAATCAAGGGTGGCGGCTGGGCCCATGCCGCCCAGAACGCCCAGGATCTTGCTCATGTCACACTCTTGGTCAGCCGCGGGGCCACCGGTCCCAAAGGCGCGCGCGATCGTGTTAGCACGCGCTGAGCTTGTCGCGCGAACGTGCTATTATCCATATCGACGACGCCACTGTTCGAGCGCAGATTTGCTGTCGTCAAGCGCGGCCCCGCGCGGTGCGGCGGACGGACAGGTCCTTCCGCCGTCGCGTCAGAAGGACCCCGCCACAGGGAGGAAGACATGACGCCAAGAAGCCTTCTGGTCGCTGGTGCGTTGACGGCGACCCTTTTTGCAGCCCCCGGGGCGATGGCCTCGACCCTGGTGATCGGCGGCGGGGCGGCCAAGGACTGTTCGGTCGCCGCCATCGACGGGCGGGCTGACCAGAAATCGGTGCTGCTGTGCACCACGGCGCTGGAGACCGAGAACCTGAATTTTCGCGACCGGGCCCGCACCTATGTCAACCGAGGCGTGTTGCAGATGCGCCAGCGCGACTTTCCCAATGCGCGGGCCGATTTCGACGCCGCCTCCAAGATCGATCCGGACCTGGGCGAGGCCTGGGTCAATCGCGGCGCTACCTATGTCGGCGAAGAACGCTACGGCGACGCCCTGGGTCAGATCGACAAGGGCCTGGCCCTGGGGGTCAAGGATCCGGAAAAGGCCTGGTTCAATCGCGCCCTGGCCAATGAAGGCCTGGGCGATCTGAGCTCGGCCTATCAGGACTATTCCAAGGCGGCGGAACTGGATCCCCAATGGGATGCGCCGAAACGCGAGCTGATGCGTTTCACCGTCAAACGGCCTTGAACTCGGCCTAGGCTCCAGGGCCCGGTTCGGGGCGAAGGAGTGCTAATGCAGGGTATTCATTGGGCGATGATCGCAGGCTTGGCGGTCGTGACGGCCGCCGGCGGCGCGGCGGCCCAGGAAGACGTACTGCGCGAACTGAGGGCCCAGGGCGCCGCCGCCCAGAGCGCGGAGATCGCCCGTCAGGACCTGCTGGCCCTTCAACGCGAGATCCAGGCCCAGCAAGACCAGACCCGGACGGCCCTGGTGCTGCGTGAATTGAACGCGGCGCGGACCACGCCGCCCGGCTTGAGCGCGCCCGCCCTCGCGCCTTTGACCGCTGCGCCGGCGTTTTCTCCGGACTCGATCACGCTGCAGATGGACCGCATGGAGCGCCTGACGCAGGATGCCCTGGCGCGGAGCAACGCGCGAATCCGGGCCGTGCGTCCGGCCAGTGAGCACTAACCAGGGATACCCGCATGGAATGGAAGGGCGCCCGCCGCGAGGGCAATATCGAGGATCGGCGAGGCCTGGGCGGCGTCGGTCTGGCCGGCGGCGGGATCGGGGCGCTGGTCCTGGCGGCGGTCGGCTATTTCGTGTTCGGCATCGATCCGCAAACCACCTTGCAGGCGACCCAGCAGATCCAGGGCCAGGGCCAGCAGGAGGCTGGGGTCCATGGGGCGGTGAAGGACGAGAACGGCCAGTTCGTGGACGCCATCGAGACCTCGAACACCGCGGTCTGGGGTCCGATCTTCGCCAAGCAGGGCGCGCGCTACACGCCGCCCGAGGCGGTGGTGCTCTATGACAACGCCACGCCCACGGGGTGCGGCACGGGTCAGTCGGCCATGGGCCCGTTCTATTGCCCGGCCGATCGCAAGGTCTATCTGGACCTGACCTTCTGGAATGAGCTGGACACCAAGTTCGGGGCCAAGGGCGAATTCGCCCGCGCCTATGTGATCAGCCACGAGATCGGCCACCACGTGCAGACCCTGCTGGGGACGTCCGAACAGGCCCGCCGCCTGGGCGCGCGCGGGGCGCAGAGCGGCTCGGTGCGTTTGGAACTGCAGGCCGACTGCTATGCCGGCGTCTGGGCCTCGCACGCCGGCGAGACCTCCAACGGTCAGATCGTGATCAATCCCGCCGACATCGAGGACGGTCTGGGCGCGGCCTCGGCGGTCGGCGACGATACGATTCAGTCCAAGGCCCAGGGCCAGGTCGTGCCTGACAGCTTCACCCACGGCACCAGCGCCCAGCGGATGCGGTGGTTCAGCCGCGGCTTCGAGCAGGGTGATCCGGCGGCTTGCGACACGTTCGGCGCGTCGCGGCTTTAGGAAGCCTTGACCCTAACGTCAGTCAGCCTAGTGTCCCCCCTGTTCACCGGGGGGTCGCTTGCGCGGCTGAGATTGGGCTTTCGCCCTGACCCGTCGAACCTGATCCGGGTCATGCCGGCGAAGGGAGGGAACGCGAAGCCGGCGCAAGCCTGGGTCCGCACACCGACTTAGCGCGACACGTCCGGGTCTCCTTTACGCCAAGGAGCGCCCGAAAATGAACGTCCAGACCACCATCAAGTCCGTCGCCGAGACCATCTCGACCGGCCCCGTCCCCGGCTCGCGCAAGGTCTATCAGGCCGGCGTGCTGTTCCCCGATCTGCGGGTGCCGTTCCGCGAGGTGGCCGTCCACCCCAGCGCCAACGAGCCGCCGGTGACGATCTATGATCCGTCGGGCCCCTATACCGACCCCACCGCGACCATCGACATCGAGAAGGGCCTGGAGCGTTCGCGCGAAGCCTTCGTCGTGGCGCGCGGCGATGTCGAGGTGGTGGAAACGCCCCGCGAGGTGAAGCCCGAGGATAACGGCTTCGCCCAGGGCAAGCATCTGGCGCCGCAGTTCCCGGCGGTCGGCCGCACGATCTATCGCGGCAAGCCGGGCACGCTGATCACCCAGCTGGAATACGCCCAGGCCGGCAAGATCACCGCCGAGATGGAATATGTGGCCATCCGCGAAAATCTGCGCCGCGAACAGGACCGCCCGTGCGTGCGCGACGGCGACGATTTCGGCGCCAGCATCCCCGACTTCGTGACGCCGGAATTCGTGCGCCAGGAAGTGGCCCGCGGCCGCGCCATCATCCCGGCCAATATCAACCACGGCGAGCTGGAGCCGATGGCGATCGGCCGCAACTTCCTGGTCAAGATCAACGCCAATATCGGCAATTCAGCGGTGCTCTCCACCGTCGCCGACGAGGTCGACAAGCTGGTCTGGGCCACCCGCTGGGGCGCCGACACGGTCATGGACCTGTCGACGGGCCGCAACATCCACAACATCCGCGACTGGATCATCCGTAACTCGAGCGTGCCGATCGGCACGGTGCCGATCTATCAGGCGCTGGAGAAGGTCAACGGCGTGGCCGAGGACCTCAACTGGGAGGTCTTCCGCGACACCCTGATCGAGCAGGCCGAGCAGGGCGTGGACTATTTCACCATCCACGCCGGCGTGCGCCTG
>JAHINZ010000475.1 GCA_018895795.1 Alphaproteobacteria bacterium | reverse complement strand
GGAAGCGCTACAGCCGGGATTTGACGATCCTGTAGGGGGGAGCGCCGCTTCCGGATCGGGGGGGAAGCCGGAGGCGGCGCTCAAATCTCGCTCCCGCTGGGGGCGAGACGCCGGCGGCGGCCTCGCGGGCCGCGCCGGAACTGGGAGCCGATGGGGTCGGCTCCGTGATGAGAAAGCCCAGCCCTGGATTTGGTTGCACGGCGGCGGCCCGCGCGCGCGCTTGAACCTTGGACGCGCTTGGCCGGACGCGATCGTGTTTGACCCGCGTCACCCGTCGGACAGGCGGGTTTGCCGGGCTCGCCAAGGGGCGCCCGTCAGAAAAGTGACATGCAATGGCGTTAGTCACGCGCCCTATTGACCCGGCCGCTGGCGGGGCGACGGGGCGCCTTCATGGCTTGGCTGCGTGACAAAGATCGTTGGTTCGCGACCCGGGTCCTGCCGCACGCGGTCGCCTATCACGCCTATGCTCGAAAGCTGATCGGTAGCGAGGCCGAAGCGGACGACCTCGTGCAAGAGGCCTACGCCAAGGTGCTGGGCGTGCCCGACTGGCGCCGCCTGGAGACGCCGGACCGTTTCGTCATGACGGTTATCCGTAATCTCGCCTTCGAACGATTCCGCCGCGCCAAGGTCGTCAGAATCCGTCAAATCGGGGTGCTGGAAATGGACTCGTTGCCCGATCCCGCGCCGGACGCCTATGCCGTGACCAGCGCCCGCCAGGAACTGGATCTGGTGCTGGCCGCCCTGGAGCGTCTCCCCGAACAGTGCCGAAAGGTGCTGACCCTGCGAAAAATGCATGGTCTTTCACCGGGGCAGATAGCGGTTAGGTTGAACCTGTCCATCTCTACAGTTGAGAAGCACCTGGCCAAGGGGCTCAGGCTGTTGACCCAGGCCCTGGCGACGAGTGACGGTCGCGATATGCAGAAACGATCGAGTTCATGGCGCAATCGGGCGATCAAGACAGACAGACGCTGATCGCCCAGGCTTCGGAATGGTTGGCGCGTCTGGACGCCGGGCGCGCCACAATCGAACAGCTAGACACTTGGAGAGATGTTGATCCTCGACGCGCCGCCGCCTTTACCGAGGTCGCGGGCGCCTGGAGCCGTCTGGATATTTTGCGGGCCATCGAGGATCGACCCGCGCCGCGGACGACGCGCCGCGTGTGGCTGTCGGGCGGCGTGGCCTTGGCCGCCGGCCTGGCCGGCGCGGCCTATCTGGGGCGGGATGTCCTGTTCCGCGACCGGGCGGCCACGGGGGTCGGCGAACGTCGGACCCTGGCCTTGCCCGACGGCAGCTCCGTCGAACTCAACACCGACACCGAGGTGTTCTGGCGGTTCGATCGGAGCCGGCGCCGGCTCTGGTTGGCGCGGGGCGAGGCGGCCCTGACGATCGTCCAGGATCAGCTGCGGCCTTTCGAACTGGTCACCGTCCAGGGCTTGGCCCATCTGGCGGCCGGCCAGTTCAACGCCCGCCTGCGCCCGGCGGGACTGGACCTGATCGTCCTGGCCGGCCGGGCCGTCACCCAGACCGCGACGGCCCGGGCCGAGGCCGGCGTCTCCGGGACCGATGACGCGCGTCAGGTGCTGGAGATCAGCGACCGGGGCATCCAGGTCGCCGAGGCGCCGGAAGGTCAGGTGCAAAGCATCCAGGCCTGGCGACGCGGCGAGATCGTGTTCGAAGGCCAGGCGCTGTCGGCCGCCGTCGAGGAATATAATCGCTATCTGACCCGGAAACTGGTGATCGGCGACGTCCGGGCCGGTGATCTGCGATTGGGCGGGCGTTTCATGACCGGCGATCCCGAAAGCTTCCTACAGGCGTTGCACACAACGTTCGGTCTGCGGATCATCCAGGACGGACCGTCGCGAATTCTTCTCAAATCTCCGTAGAGGTTTTTGGCCCGCGCCCCGTCTTGCCGTTCGAGACGCCGATCACGGCGATCAACGCATAGGGGCAAAATCGATGATCAAGACCTGGGCGCCGCGCATGGGCGCGTGCTTGTTGCTGGCCACGACGGCCATCGTTTCTGTCCTTCCCGCCGCCGCTCAGGCTCAAGCGGCCGCCCGCGTGACGTTCGACATTCCGGCGGGCGACACCGCCGCGGCCTTGAACGTCTTTTCGCGCCAGGCCGGCGTGCAGTTGCTGTTCCCCTACGCGGTCGCCGCCCGTCATCGCACGGTGGGCCTGAAAGGCGCGTTCGGTCGCGAGGAGGCCTTGCGCAAGCTGATCGAGGGCGCCGATCTCGAAATCGCCTCGGCCAACGCCCAGGTCATCACCCTGCGCGAACGGGCGACAGGCCCTTTGGCCGCCAACGCCTCGGCGCCTGACTTCGTCGAGGAGGTCATCGTCACCTCCCGCGCCGGCTCCGACGCCCGCACGCGCCTAGCCACCAGCTATGCCGTCACCAGCATGAGCGAAGAGAGCTTGCGCCTGCGCGCGCCGATGGGCGTGGCCGACGCGCTGAAGTCGGTCCCCGGCTTCTGGGTCGAGGCGTCCGGCGGCGAGGCCAGCGCCAATATCCGCGCGCGCGGTATCCCGCAGGAAGGCTTTTCGGCCATCGCCCTGCAGGAAGACGGCGCCCCGGTTCAGCACGACGGCGGCATCGGCTATCTGAACGCCGACCAATCGTTCCGCCTGGACGAGACCATCGAGCGCATCGAAGTGGTGCGGGGCGGTCCCTCCTCGATCTTCGCCTCCTACGCGCCGGGCGGCACGGTCAATTTCATCACCCGCAAGGGCGGCGAGACGCCCGAGGGCATCGCCAAGCTCACGGTCAGCGACTACGGGCTCAAGCGGGTCGACCTGTGGGCCGGCGGCCCGCTCGGCGGCTGGCGCGTCGGCGCCGGCGGCTTCTGGCGCGAGGATGACGGCATCCGCGATCCGGGCTTCACGGCCAACAAGGGCTATCAGTGGCGCGTCTCGGCCGGCCGCGATTTCGAGCGCGGCAGCCTCGAGTTCAACGTCAAGCATCTGGACGACAACGTCATCCTGTTCGCGGGCGTGCCGATCAAGTTCAATGCGGCGGGCGAACCGGGCGACACGCCGGGCTTCGACGCCTTGAAGGGCACCCTGGCCGGACCGGAAACGGCTCATCTAACCCTGCGCGGCCCGAAGGGGCCGTTCAACTGGGACCTGACGCGCGGCACCGAGGTGAAACTCACCCAGGCCACGGCCATCCTGAACTACGAGCTGTTCGACGGCTGGAAATTCCAGGACACGCTGCGCTACCGGACCTCGGAGTCCAAGAGGATCGGCCTGTTTCCCAACACGCCTGTGACCGGCGCGGCCCGCATCGCCCAGTATCGCGCCGCCCTGCTGGCGGCGACGCCGGGCGCCACCGACGTGCAGCTGCGCTACGCAACCTCGCCGACCGAGGTCTTCCAGACCACGGGCGCGGGTCAGAACGGCAACGGCCTCGTCCTCGACGGCTCGCTGCGCTACGTCTCGGTGCCGCTGGATGAAGCGATCAACGACGCTCGCCTGTTGCACAAGTTCGAGCTCGGCGGCCAGACCCACGACGTCGCTTTCGGCGTCTACACCGCCCATGTCGAAGAAGCCTTCAACCGCTATTCGGCCAACGTTCTGCTGGACGTGCGCAGCAACGCCCGTCGTCTGGATCTGGTGACCGTCAACGCCGCGGGCCAGGTGCTGTCCAGCCTCACCGAGAACGGCGTCTCGCGCTATGGCGCCGAGTTCGCCAACGGCGACGGCAAGTCCAACACCACGGCGCTGTATCTGACCGATGAATGGAGCATCACGCCCAGCCTGCGCATCGATGCGGGCGCGCGCTGGGAGAAGATCGCGTTCGAAGGCCGCAGCGAGCGCAGCAAGACCATCAATCTGGGTCTCTCGCCGACCCCGGCCGACGACAATGTGCTGGCCGGTTCGGGTATCTATGACCGCCTGGACCGCCAGTTCGACCATGCGGGCTGGACCCTGGGCGCCGACTATCGGATCAACCAACAGATGGGCGTGTTCGCGCGCTACACCTCGGCCTTCCGGCTGCCCTCGCTGGGCGACTATGTGACCAACGCCCTCAACGCCAGCCCGACCGTCCAGACCATGGACCTGATGGAGGCCGGCTATAAGTGGTCCATGCCCAAGGCGGATCTCTACGCCACGGTCTTCCAGACCACCTATGACAACCTCGGCTTCGGCAGCCTGGTGTTCAATCCGACCACCGGCGCCTATGTCCAGCAGACCAGCATCACCGACACCAAGACCTTGGGTCTGGAGCTGGAAGGGGCGGTTCGTCCGGTTCGTTGGTTCGACCTGGCCTTCAGCGCCACGGTCCAGAACCCGGAGTTCGGCGACTACAAGTTCGAGGAAGCCTGTTCGATCTCGGCGACCGATGCGACCTGCCAGGTCAAGCCGCCCGCGACGACCGCCAGCCGCACGCGCGACTTCACCGGTAATCAGCTGATCCGCGTGCCCAAGACCTCGTTCCGTCTGACCCCCGGCTTCAATCTGCTGGATGGCCGCCTGCGGATCGAAAGCAGCGTCGAACGCTATGGCGACCGCTATTCCGACGCGGCCAACACCCTGAAACTACCGGCCTACACCCTGGTCGGCGCCACGGTGCGATTCAATGTCACCGACCACCTGTCGCTTTACGCCTATGGCAATAACCTCACTGACCAGATCGGCCTGACCGAGGGCAACCCGCGCGCCGGTCAGATCATCAGCACCGAGGCCGGCTCGGTTTATGGCATCGGCCGTCCGGAGTTCGGCCGCTCGTTCCGCGCGGCGATCATGTACCGCTTCTAGAGCCTTCCCTTCCCCTCGACTTGGGCGGCCGGTTCCCCCCGGCCGCCCGCCTTTTTGTTGGATGACCCCATGATCCGCTGGCTGCTGCTGTCGCTCGTTCTTGGCCTGGCGTCTCCGACCTGGGCGCGGGAGAGGGTTCCCGATGTCGTGCTGACCGGTCAGGTCGTCGGCGCGGATCACCAGACCTATAAGCCGGTGACGTTCGACGTGCCTGCGGGCGTGACGCGGCTGACGGTAGCCTTCGACTACACCGGCAAAGACCAGAAGACGGTCATCGATATCGGCCTGATGGACCCGCAACGCTTCCGGGGCTGGAGCGGCGGCAACAAGCGCGCGCTTTCGCTGTCGGCCGAGGACGCCACCCTGAGCTATCTGCCCGGGCCGTTGCCGGCCGGGCGCTGGACCCTGCTGCTGGGGGTGCCCAACGCCCGCCCGGGATCGGTCGCGTCCTATGAGGCCAGGATCTTCCTCGATCGCGCCAGCGGCGCGGTCGGCCTGCTGACGGCGCCCGTGAGCCCGGGACCGGGCTGGTATCGCGGCGACCTGCACATGCACACCGGCCACAGCGACGGCTCATGCCTGGCCCAGAGCGGCGCGCGCGTTCCGTGTCCGGTCTATCGCACCGCCGAGGCGGCGGTGGCGCGGGGGCTGGATTTCATCGCCGTCACCGATCACAACACCACCAGCCAGTTCGCGGCGATGGCCGAGCTTCAGCCCGCCTTTGACAAGCTGTTGCTGATCCCCGGTCGCGAGATCACCACCTTCCAGGGCCACGCCAACGTCTTCGGCCCGACCGCCTTCCTTGATTTCCGCCTCGGCGATCCGGCCTTGCCGAACATCCGGACCTTGGAGGACCTGGTCGAGGCCGCCGGCGGCCTGTTTTCCATCAACCATCCCAGCGCGCCCTCCGGCGAGGCCTGCATGGGGTGCGGCTGGACCGCGCCCGACACCGACTATGGCAAGGTGCAGGCCATCGAGGTGGCCAATGGCGGCTCGGAGCGCGCCCAGGGCGGCGCGGAAGGGCCGCTGTCGGGCGTGGCCTTTTGGCAGACGCAACTGAACGCCGGCCATCGGATCACGGCCGTCGGCGGCAGCGACAATCATGATGCGGGGCTTGACCGCGACATCGCCTCGGCGATCGGCCGGCCGACGACCGTGGTCTATGCCGAGGGGTTGTCCACGCCGGGGCTTCTGGCGGGTCTGCGGTCGGGCCGGGTGTTCATCGATCTCGGTGGAACGCGCGACCGGATGCTGGACCTCACGGCGCGCGCGTCATCGGGGACGGCGGTGATGGGCGGTGTGCTGGCGGTCAAGCCCGGCGAGGTGGTCCGGTTCGCGGCGACGGCGACGGGCGCGGATCTCGCCGGCCTTGAGGTCGTGCGTGACGGCGTGACGCAAGCGGTGCGGTTCGAGCAGCCCGGCGTGTTCGCGCTCAAGGCCGGGGATCGCCCCGCCTGGGTGCGCGTCAATCTGCGGGACGGCGGCGGTCGTCTGCTGCTGATCGGAAATCCGATCTATCTGCGGCCGGCCGGAAAATAGCCGGCCGGCGGTGACCGCTCTCGATCGCGCAACCCCACGCGGGGCCCGGGTTCACTTCGGGGGCGATTTTGGCGCGCCCAGGACCATGAACCGGGCCAGGGGGCGTTTGAACAGCAGCAGATAGGTGACGTGGCCGGCCACCAGAAGCATCAGGCCATTGCCGAACAGTTCGTGGATTTCACCCAGCGGACTGTCCTCGCCGTCCTCGCCCTCGCCCTCGTGTTCGCCGCCTTCCTCCGCTTCCCCCGCCGCGGGCGAGGAGGCTTGATTGGGCGTCGACCCCAAGCTCCACCCTCGATCCATCGCAATGCCGGTGCCGGTCACGCCGATCAGGCAGACGGCGATCCCCAGCAGCAGGATCCGGCTGATGGCCGGATGGGTGAAGGCGTTGTCGAGCTTGAGGCCGTGGATCTGCGGATAGAACCGCATCAGGCCCAGCTGCGGCGCGCCCGTCAGGGCCATCACGACGCGCACCAGAACCACGGCCGCGACGCCATAGCCGATCCAGGCGTGAACCTGGCCCCATTCGGTGCTGAAATAGGCCGCGAGCACCAGAACGGCGAGTACGGCGTGGTAGGCCCGAAGGCGCGTCATGACCGGCATGGCCAGCCCTTTCGTGGGTTAAGTGGCGGTCGGTTCGCGTCGGGTCGGCGCGTCGCGGACGGGGCGCGGGCTGGAATAGTGGTCTTTTCGGCGTCAATCTGCGGGCGGCGGCGGATCTTCCGCGCCGCGCGTTCGCCCCGGCCGGACCACGGCCGGGGCGCCGCGGCTCATTTTCCGGCCAGCTGGTCGTGCGCGGCCTTGTAGCGGGCGTAGTGGTCGCCCTCGTCTGCGGCGATTTGCCGGAACAGCGCGGCGGTCTTGAGGTCGCCGGCCTTTTCCGCCTGGTCGGCGAAGCCGATGTACATGGTCTTGTTTTCGTATTTTTCGCCGGCCATGGCGTCGAGCAGGTTGGCGGCGTTGGTCCCGTCCAGCTTCAGGGCGTCGGCTTCGCGAGCGAAATGCTCGTTGGCTTCGACATTGGCCGAGTCTTCGAACAGCTTGGCCAGGGTCTCATTGCCGCCCTCGCGGGCCACCTCGGCATAGCGACGGTATTTGAGGTTGGCGAAGGCCTCGCCGTGCATGGCGGCCTGCAGGTTCTCGCGGGTCTGGGGCGCCAAGGCGTCGGCGGCGAAGGCCGGCCCGGTCGAGACGGCGGCCGCCAGGGCGGCGGCGATCAGAAGCTTGGTCAAGGTCATGGGAAGTCTCCGAGCGGAGCGCGTTTCGCCCCGGGAGCACCTTCGTCCTTCGGCCTGACGGAAACCTGACAGCGGCCGGTAGGGCCGGCGACAAAGAGGGAGGACGGCGTTTGGCGGCCGTCAGGCTTTGGTCAGGTGAAGCCGGCACCCTGAGCATCGTGGAGCAGTCGTCCACGTCCTGCTTTCCTGTCGGAGCCAACCATGCGCAAATCTATGATCTCGGCGATGATCGCCACGGCCGCCCTGTCCATCGCCGGCGCCGCCGTCGCCGCCCCCAAATGCACGACCGAACCCAAGGCCAAGTGGCTGACCGAGGCCCAGATGAAGGCCAAGATCGCTGCGCTGGGCTACACCAAGATCAAGGTCTTTCAGGTCAGCGGCAGCTGCTACGAGATCTATGGGATGAACAAGGCCGGCAAGAAGGCCGAGGTCTATTTCAACCCGGTCTCCGGCGCGATCGTTCAAGACAACGAGGACTAGACGCCGATGTCGCCTCACGCATCAGGCGACGCCGTTCCGGTTTCCGACGCCTTGGCGCCGCCGTCCCCGGCGCGCGTCAAGGTGTGGGATCCGGTCGTGCGTCTGTTTCATTGGACGCTGGCTTTGGGCTGCATCGCCAACCTGACCGTCCTGCGGGAGGTCAAGTCGGTCCACCGCTATGTCGGCTATGTCGTGCTGGCCGCGGTGGTGATCCGTCTGGTCTGGGGGTTCATCGGCACGCGCCATGCCCGTTTTTCCGACTTCACGCCCGGCCCGCGACGCCTGCTGGCCTATCTGGTCGCCCTGTCACGCGGCCGTGAGCCGCGTTATATCGGACATAATCCGGCGGGCGCGGTGATGATGCTGGCCTTGATGGGCCTTGTCCTGATGTGCGGTGTCACGGGGTGGATGATGGGGCTGGACGCCTTTTGGGGCGAGTCCTGGCTTGAAAGCCTGCATGAAGGCGCGGCCAATGTGATCTTGATCATGGCGATCCTCCACGTTCTGGCGGCGCTTGTCGAAAGCTGGCGCCACCGCGAGAATCTGGTCTTGTCCATGATCAACGGTTTCAAGCGCGCGCCGAAGGGAAGTGACGTTCGCCATGCGCCTGCTGCTGATTGAGGACAATGCGCGTCTGGGCGAGTTGATCGTCGGAGGCCTGGATCGCGAGGGCTTCGTCGTCGATTGGCGCCAGACCCTGGAAGAGGGTCTGGAGGCGCGGGGACTGGCGGCCTATGATCTGATCCTGCTGGACCTGGGTCTCCCCGACGGCGATGGCCTGGATCTGGTCCGCCGCCTGCGCCGCGATCGCGACGTCGTGCCGATCCTGATCCTGACCGCGCGCGGCGGCCTGGGGGACAAGATCGCTGGGCTCGATGTCGGCGCCGACGACTATCTGGTCAAACCGTTCGACATCGCCGAGCTGGCGGCGCGGTGTCGTGCCCTGCTTCGACGGCCGGGGGCCTGTCTCGGCGTTGTCCTGACCGCCGGCAATGTCGCGCTGGATACGGCCGGCCGAAGCCTGGAGATCGCGGGCGTCAGTGTCTCGATCACGCCCCGGGAACTGGCGCTGCTGGAGCATCTGTTGCGCCGCGCCGGCCAGGTGGTTCTCAAGGCCAGCCTGGAAGATCAGCTCTACGCCATGGACGCCGAGGTGACGCCCAACGCTCTGGAGGTGGCTGTCTCGCGTCTGCGCAAGCGTCTGGCGGGGGCCGGGGCGGACGTTACCCTGCGCACGGCCCACGGCGTCGGCTATGCCCTGCTGTTGGCCACGACCGCGGTCTCTGCCCATGGCTGAGGCCGCTTCCGGCGCCCCGCGTCGACAAAGCCTGTTCATCCAGATCGCGCAGCGGCTGACGCTGCTGGCCCTGGTCTTCGCCCTGCTGGATGTCGCGATTGTCGTGCCGATGTACGCCAATGACGAGCAGGCGCTGGCCGAGGACTTCGTCGCGCAGCAGGCCGATCGGGCCGATCACCTGCTGGCCGCCGGGCCTGAGCGGGGTGATGTGTCTGCCGTTCTGGCGCGGCTGGCGAAGCCCGCGGGCGTGAGCGCCTGGCGGGTCGAGGTGTTCGACGCCGATCAGCGCTTGATCGGGCGGGTCGGTGATCTTGCGGGCGCGCCCAGGACGCCATCGGCGGGCATGCTGGACTGGACCCAGCGCGAGAAGACCCCTGACGGGACGCGCATTTTCGGCGTTCAGCGCTATGAGGACAAAAGCGGGCCCCGTTGGATCGCGATCACCGCCCAGGCCGGCGGCAACAGGCTCTATTGGCCGGTGATCGGCCAGGAACTGATCGAGCACGTCGCTCTACCGCTGATCCCGCTGACGCTGTTGCTGTTGCTGTTCAATGTCCAGGTCGTCGGCCGGCTGCTCAAGCCCTTGTCGCTGGCCGCCCGTCAGGTGGACGCGCTGGATCCCGGCCGCATGGATGCGCGGCTGACCGAGCCGGACGCCTCGCTTGAGGTGGCCGCCTTGGTTGGCGCGGTCAATCGCGCGCTGGACCGCCTGCAGCGGGCCATGGGGCAGCTGAAGGGCTTCACCGCCGACGCGGCCCATGAACTGCGCACCCCGCTGTCGGTCCTGCGGCTGCGCATCGAGGCCCTGCCCAAGAGCCCCGACAGCGCCCGCCTGGCCCAAGAGGTTGAGGCCATGACCCGGCTGGTCAATCAGATGCTCGACCTGGCCCAGGCCGACGCGCTGGATCTGACCGACGCGCAGGACATCGACCTGGCCGCCCTGGCGGCCCAGGTCGTTGGTCAGATCGCGCCCCACGCCTTCGCCGCCGGCCATGATGTGCGCCTGACCGATCTGGGGGGGGCGCGACTGCGCGGCCATCCCGAAGCCTTGGCCAGAGCCCTGCGCAATCTGATCGAGAACGCCATCCGCCACGCCGATCCTGAAGGCCCCATCGAGGTCACCGTCGGTCCAGGCCCGCGACTGTCGGTGCGCGACCACGGAGCCGGTCTGCGTGAGGCGGATCTTGACCGGATCTTCGATCGCTTCTGGCGCCAGTCCCGCGCCGCCGAGGGCGGAGCGGGACTGGGGCTTGGCATTGTCCGCAGCCTCGTTCAGGCTCATGGCGGCGTCGTGACCGGCCGGAACGCCGACGGCGGCGGCGCGCTCTTCACCTGTGTGTTTCCCCTCAACGACCAAGACGCGACCCCGGCCATCTGGCCCGCCGTCTCCCACCCCTTCGAAGGACGCCTCTCATGAGCCGCTTGCACAGCGAACGCCACCTGGTGGCCCGGATCGGCTGGCTGCGCGCAGCCGTGCTGGGCGCCAATGACGGGATCGTTTCGACCGCCAGCCTGATCGTCGGCGTGGCCGCGGCCAACCCCGACAAATCGGCGATCCTGCTGGCCGGCGCCGCGGGTCTGGTGGCCGGCGCGATGTCGATGGCGGCGGGCGAATATGTCTCGGTTTCTTCGCAGTCCGATACCGAGAAGGCCGACCTGGCCCGTGAAACCGCCGAATTGGCCACCGATCCGGACGCCGAGTTGGACGAACTGGCGGGGATCTATGTGGCGCGCGGCGTCGAGCCCGCTGTCGCGCGGCAGGTGGCCGAGCAGCTGATGGCCAAGGATGCGATCGGCGCCCACGCCCACGACGAACTGGGCATCTCGGCCCACACCACGGCCCGCCCGATCCAGGCCGCCATGACCTCGGCGGCGACCTTCACGGTTGGCGCGGCCTTGCCGCTGGCCGTCGTGCTTGTCGTTCCCGCCGCCTGGCTGACGATCGGGGTCGCCCTGGCGGCGCTGTCCTGTCTGGCCCTGCTCGGCGCGGTGGGCGCGGGGGCCGGCGGCGCGGGCGTCTGGCGGTCCGTCGTGCGGGTGACCTTCTGGGGCGCGGCGGCGATGGCGTTGACCGCGGGCATCGGCCGGCTGTTCGGCGCGGTGGTCTAGAGGCTTTCCCGGCCTGACGACGTCAGGTCGGGACACCGCTAGCTCAGGTGATGCAAGCCGATCAGCGCGCCGCCGACCATCAGGGTCAGAACGAGGCCACAGGCGATCGTCAGGAGCCAGCCCGCCAGCAGCGCCAGGCCGTCGCGCTGCATCAGTCCGGCCGCGAACGCGCCGATGCCTAAGCCCGCCGCCGTATGGGCGATGGGCGTCGGCAGCATCAGGACCGTCGACAGGCCCATGCAGCCCACCGCGACCAGCCGAGCGTGCCAGGGGTGAAGCAGCGCATCAAGCCGGGGGCGTGAGGCTGTCTCCAGTCGTTCGACCGTCTTGGCGGTCTGACCCAGGACGATCCTGGCGCGCGCCTGTTCAAGGCTCAGGCGGCTCAGGCCCTTGGGCAGCCAGGGCCGGGCGCGTCGGATCAGCAATTGGGTCGAGATCAGCAGCAGCGGCGCGCCAAGCACCGCCGAGGCCACCGGCGGCAGCAGGGTTGCCGGTAGCGCCAGGACCAGGAGCAGGCTGCCAAAGGATCGCTCCCCTAAGCCCTCCATCAGATCGGCGATCGAGAGGCGCTCGCCCGGAGAGAGCGACAGGCGGATCAGCACAGCCGAAAGGGTTTCCCGCGTCCCCAAGATTGGGGGCGAATGGGGAGGACAGGGCGGGTCGAGTTCGGCGATGATGATCACGGACCTCCCGGACGCCGGTCGCGTCCTCTCTGCTCGACGACGCGGGACGGGCGCGGCCTCAAGCCCGATGAGCCTGGACGCCGCGTTTCACGCTAGTGGATAGCGACCAGAGCGTCTTCGGTTTGACCGACGTTCAGGCCAGGGGCGGCGGCCAAGCTAGTTTTTGGCGGCCTTGACCGCGCCCTTCAGGTCCCCTTGCTTCAGGTCGCCGGCCATCTTGTCCTTCTTGCCTTCCTTTTTCAGGTCGCTGTCGCCCAAGACCGTCCCGACTCCGGACTCGACCTTTCCGACGGTCTCCTGCTTGCGCCCGGCGTCCTTGTCGCAGGCGGTCAAGCCCGCCGCCGCGATCATGACGGTCAGAGCCAGAAAAAGGTGACGCTGTCGGCGCATGTCCGAAACTCCGTTTGGGTTGGTGGATCGCGGTCAGGCCGCTCGGCGGTCGTCGACCGCCGTGAGCACAACGCAAACGGAGCCGTAAATGATCCAGAGGCGAGCGGGACGTGCGGAATTCGGCGTGGCCGCCGCGCGCCGAGGGGCAGGCGTCTGACCGCCCACCGCCTTGAGCCGCTTTTGGGTCAGGCCCGCCTTCAAACCATGCATCGCGAGCACCCGCCGCTCCGGCGGGGCGCAACGGCTTGCGTCGGGCGCTCTTGCGTTGAGATAGTTTTTATTATCGTATGTGGCGGACCGGTCGGAGTGCCGGGTTTAGGGGACCGGAAGATGAAAGCGTCTATGTTCATGGGCTGCGCCATGTTGGCGCTTTCGGCGGGTCATGCATCGGCCCAGTCGGCGACGTCGAGCGACAGCGGCACGGCGATCGCCGAGATCGTCGTCACCGCCCAGAAGCGCGCCGAGAACCTGCAGGACGTGCCGGTCTCGGTGACGGCCTTGACCGCCGACACCCTGGCCGCGCGCGGCGTCAATAACGTGCTGGCGCTGAACAACATGGCGCCGGGCCTGCGGATCAGCGCCAATGACGCGGCCGCCAACCCCAAAATCTATATTCGCGGCGTGGGCCTCAGCGACTTCAATCCCAACGCCTCCAGCGGCGTGGGCGTCTATGTCGACGGCGTTTATATCGGCTCGCCCCTGGCCCAGATGGCCGGCTTCTTCGATCTGGCCCAGGTCGAGGTGCTGCGCGGACCGCAAGGCACGCTGTATGGCCGCAACACCAACGGCGGCGCGATCAACATCACCACCAAGCGCCCGTCCCAGACCTTCACGTCCGACGCCTCGCTTGAATACGCCACCTTCAACGCGGTCACCGCCGAAGCGGCCGTCGGCGGCCCGATCATCGCCGACAAACTGGCCTTCCGGGCGGCGGCCCAGGTGGTCAAGGACGACGGCTATACCTACAACCGCGCCACGGGACACAACGTCAACGCCGCCGATCACTGGGCTGGCCGACTGTCGCTGCTGTATACGCCGACGGCCGATTTCGAGATGCTGACCCAGGTCAATCGCTTCGTGAACCGGGGCGACGCCATCCAGCCTCAGCACCGGGCCCTGTTCCCCGCCACGGCCCAGGCGACCGGCGCCTATGGTCTGTGCGCCGCCAACGCCTATGCCAGCGGTCAGTGCACGGATCTTCTGGGCTATGCTGACACCGACAAGAACAGTCAGGCGATCGACTCCAACCTGGAAGGCAAGGACAAGGTCGACCTGTTCGGCGCCTCCAACCAGGCGACCTGGACCCTCGGCGGCGTGTCGCTGGTCTCGGTCACGGCCTGGCAGTGGGCTCACCGCAACGACCTGGAGAACACCGACGGCAGCCCGCTGCAGATGCTGGAGATCAACTACCGCTCCCGCCAGCAGCAGTTCACCCAAGAGCTTCGCCTGCAGTCCAACGACAGCGGCGCCGCGCTCAACTGGGTGGTCGGCGGCTACTTCATGGACGAGACGGTCAAGGACAACACCCGCCAGGACACCCTGCGCGAGATCCGCCCGCTGTTCATCACGCCCGACAATCCCACCGGCATCAGCCCGGGCGACAGCGTGGCGGTGTTCGGCTGGCCCTACACCCAGAAGACCAAGGGCTACGCCGTTTTCGGTCAGGCCGACTACAAATTCACCGACAAACTGACCGGCACGATGGGCCTGCGCTGGTCGTCCGACGACAAGCACATGAACTATCAGAGCCAGATCGAGGACGGGCTGATCGTCCTGCTGACCTCCGACCAGACCAAGACCTTTTCGGCGCTCTCCGGACGGCTGGGCCTGCGCTATGAGGTGACGCCCGACGCCAGCGTCTACGCCACCTATAATCGCGGCTACAAGAGCGGCGGCTTCTTCGGCGGCCTGGCCACCACGGCCGAGGAGGTCCAGCCCTACGACAACGAAACCCTCGACGCCTACGAGCTGGGGATGAAGTCGGAGTTCTTCGACCGCCGGCTGCGGCTGAACGTTTCGGGCTTCTACTACGACTACAAGAACCAGCAGGTGTTCGCCCAGGCGCTGCGCAACGGCCTGTCGGTGCTGGTGCTCGACAACGCCGCCAACTCCAAGGTCTATGGCGGCGAGGCCGAGATCACCGCGCGGCCGATCCAGCCCCTGACCCTGACGGCCGGCGTCTCGCTGCTGCACGCCAAGTACGGCGAGTATTTCAGCGAGGGCCAGGACTTCAGCGGCAACTGGCTGCCGCAGTCGCCCAAGGTGACGTTCAACGCCGCGGCCACCTATGTCGCCGCCTTGCCCTCGGGCGGCGCCATCGTGGCCAATCTCGACGCCAACTATGCGTCCAAGGTGTATTTCGACAACAGCAACGCCGAGCGGCTGTCGCAGGACCCGGTGTGGATCACCGGCGCCCAGGTCAGCTGGCGCTCGCCCAACCATACGATCGAGGCCGGGGCCTTCGCCCGCAACCTGTTCGACAAGACCTATGTCGTCTCGATCTCCAACATCGACAGCCTGGGCGAGGATTTGCTGAGCATGAACCGGCCGCGCACGTTCGGCGCCTTCCTGCGCTACCACTACTAGATCCGGGGCTCCGGGGCGGTTTGGGGGATCACCCTTTGCCGCCTCGTACCGGGGGGGCGATTTTGCTATCTGTCGGTGACCCCCGATCCGGGCCCTTCAGGAACCCCATGGCAAGACGCTCCGCCGAAAAGCTTCAGCCGCCCTCTCTGGACACCAAGTCGCGTCCCTCGCGACAGCGCGGCATCGACACGTTCGAGGTCATCCTGACCACGGCCGGCGAACTGCTGGCCGAGGTCGGCTTCGAGCGGCTGACCACCAATCTGGTGTGCCAGCGGGCGGGCCTGACCCCGCCGGCCCTCTATCGCTACTTTCCCAACAAGTACGCCCTGCTCAAGGAACTGGCCCATCGGCTGATGGAGGCCCAGGACCAGGTGGTGCTGGCCTGGCTGGAGGAGGGCGGGACGCGCTTCAGCTCGCTGGAGGAGTCTGTCGCCAAGAACCGCGACCTTCAAA
Source organism: Alphaproteobacteria bacterium (assembly GCA_018895795.1). Taxonomy (GTDB): domain Bacteria; phylum Pseudomonadota; class Alphaproteobacteria; order Caulobacterales; family Caulobacteraceae; genus Caulobacter. The sequence goes on along the minus strand of JAHINZ010000475.1, from coordinate 5,160 downwards.
AGCAGGTCAATGCGGTGACCCGCGCCTTTCCGGGCGGCGACTGGATCCTGCGGGCCCTGCGCGCCCTGCCCGTGCTGCAGGAGGTCCGTACGACCTCGCGCGACACCATCGCCCAGACGCTGTTCGAGATCTTGCGGCAGGCCAATCCTCACGCCGACCCGGAGCGCCTGCACACCGCCACCCGGCTGACCACCCAGATGATGTACGCCGCCACCGAGATGGTGCTGGAAGAGCCCGACCAGGACGAGGACCGGATCAATGAAGAGATCTGCTGGATGGTCAGCCTGTACTATCAGCACCTGACGCGGCCAAGGTCCGCGCCTTCGACGCCAAAAGGCTGATCAGGGTCAGGGCCGCGGCCAGGCAGACGCCCGACAGGATCAGGGCCCGCCGCACCTCGCCGTCCCCGACCACCAGCGACGCCGCCAGCGGGCCGGCGCTGCTGCCCAGCAGCTGGGCCGCGCCCAACTGCATCGCGGCTCTGCGCGTCGGGTCCAGGCGGATCAGCAGCAGGGTCTGGAAGGGCAGGGCGAACAGCCACAGGAAGCCGAACGCCGCCACGCAGGCGATGAACAGGCCCCGACCCGGTCCGCTCCACAGCACCGCCAGGATCCCGGCGTTGAGCAGGCCCAGGACGATCAGGATCCGCGCCGCCGGGGCGCGGTCGCCGACCAGGGTGGCGGCCGTTCCGCCGGCCACCTGCAGTCCCAGCGCCAGGGCGATGGCCAGTCCCGCCTCGCGCGGCGACAGCCCGGCCTGGGCGGCCAGCGGCTCCAGATAGACCCACAGGGCGACGATGAAGGCCATGTAGAGAAACACCGCCGCCAGCCCGGCGAGGGGGGCCGCGCCCAGCTTGCCGCCCGCGCCCTCGGGCTTGGGCAGGGCGGCCAGGTGGTCGGGTCCGGCGAAGGCCGCGACGGCGGCCAGAGCCGAGATCACCGCCAGGCTGACCAGGGCGCCGTTGACGCCCCAATGTCCCATGACCAGAGCCGGCAAGGTCGCCGCCAGCACCAGCTGGGCGAAGGTCTGGACCGTGACGAACACGCCCGAGGCGCGCTCGGGCCGGGACGAGCGAGCGATGACGCCGATCGCCAGCCACAGCATCACCCCGGCGCAGGCCCCCGCCGCCCCGCGGGCGACGATCACGCCCGCGCCCGTGGCCAAGGTGGTGGCCAGCATGGCGCCGGCATGGGCCAGGCAGGCCAGGGCGATCTTCAGGCGAATATTGACGGGCTTGAGAAAGGCCGCCGCCAGACCGCAGGCCACGCCCAGGGCCATCAGTTCCACCGTCGCGGCCAGGCCGATCTGGGTCGTGCTCAGCCGGCCTTCGCGCTCCAGCGCCCCCAGGATCACCGGCTGCAGGCCGGCGATCAGCAAGGCGACGACACCGATGGCCTGGCTGATCGCGGCTTCGCGGTGCGGTGGCGAGGCCACCCCGATCGACGGCTCAGCCCCGGTTTCCAGCACGCTCATCAACGCTGCCCATACGACTTGAAACGCTGCAGGATGGTGTTCATCTCATCGGCCGCCAGCAGGGTCGGGCCGCCGATGGCCAGGGTTCCCCAATAGACCGCCGCCTGCTCCTCGATCTCCTCGGCGATCGCCAGGGCGAAATCCAGGCTGGGGGCCACGACGATCTGGCCGTGATTGGCCATCAGGGCGGCGTAGCGGCCGTCCAGGGCCTCGACCACGCCCTGGGCCAGTTCCGGCGATCCGAACGTGGCGTAGGGGGCGACCGGCACGCTGGTCCCGCCGCTGACCGCGACCATGTAGTGCACCGCCGGGATCGGCCGGTTGGCGCAGGCCAGGATGGTGGCGTGGCGCGAGTGGCAGTGGACCACGGCGTTGATGTCGGGCCGCCGCTCCAGCAGACCCTGGTGCATCCGCCATTCGCTGGACGGCTTCAGCGCGCCCGGCGCCGTCGAGCCGTCGGCCTGGACCAGCACCATCTGCTCGGGCGTCAGCAGGGCGGCCGGCACCCCGCTGGGCGTCACCAGCATCGCCGCGCCGCAGCGGGCCGAGACATTGCCCGACGTGCCGCGATTGAGGCCGCGATCGTCCATGGCCTTCATGACCTGGGCCATGCGGAGCCGCAGCGCGCCTTCGTCCATGATCGCCGCCATCAGGCCGCCTCTTTCAATGTCATCTGGCGCATCGCCGCCTGGGTGGCCTCGAAGCTTTCCAGCTTGCCGAGGGTGGCCAATCCTTGCGCCACCAGGGCCGCCGTCGCCGTGGCGAAGCGGGCGGCCTCCAGCGGCGGCCAGCCCCGGTCCAGGGCGGCGATGAAGCCCGCGCAGTAGGAATCGCCGCAGCTGGTGGTGTCCACCGGCTTGATGACATAGGCGGGAAGGATCGTTCGAACGCCCTCCAGAACGACCACCGAGCCGTCGCCGCCGTTCTTGATCAGGCAGCCGCCGATCCCCAGGCCGCGAAACAGGTCGGCGGCGGCGAACAGGTCGTCCTGGCCGGTCAGGGCCTTGGCCTCGGCCGCGCTGGGCAGGAAGTAGTCGATGTAGGGCGCCAGTCGCTTCAGCTCATCCATCGCCGAGGCCTGGGGCGAGATCAGGTCGCAGGTCACGACAGCGCCGGCCTCGCGCGCCGCGCGGACGAGGTCCGCCCCGGCGCCGCCGTCCAGTCTGGGCCCGCCGATCCCGGCATAATGGAAGAAGCGCGCCGAGGTGGCGGCCTGTAGCGCGGCCGGCGACGGCCAGGCCAGCATCCCCGCGCCCAGGGCGTGGAAGTTGGGCCGGCGTCCGGCGGAGTCGACCGCCAGGACGGTGGTCGAGCTGGGCAGGCCGGGCAGGGTTTCCAGCGCGGAAAGGTCAATGCCCGCCTCGTCCAGCGCCAGGCGAATGAAGCGGCCGATCAGGTCGTCGCCGACGGCAGAGGCCAGTTTCACCGACACGCCCAGCTTGGCGGCGACCATCGCGGCGCCGGCCGCCGTGCCGGCGGGCGCGCAGGCAATGCCCTCGATCAGGGTGGTGCCCTCGCCCTGGGGCAGGGCGTCGATCGCGCGCGCCACCACGTCCAGGGTCGTCAGCCCGATACAGGCCAAACCGGTCTTCATCGCCGTTCACCTCCCATGCGTTGACTCTCACTATGCCTCGGTCTTTATGATAGTCAAAACTATCTTATGGTGGAGCGCCGAGATGACCTGGACCAACAGCAAGGACAGCGCGCTGCGCGAGCGCGCCATGGCCGTGATCCCCAACGGCATGTACGGCCACCAGTCGGTGATGCTGATGCCCGACGACTATCCGCAGTTCTTCGAGCGGGCCGAAGGCGCCTATCTTTGGGACGTCGACGGCAACCGCTATGTCGACTTCATGTGCGGTTACGGCCCCAACCTGTTCGGCTACGCCCATCCCGAGATCGACGCCGCCTATGTCGCGCGCCTGCGGCAGGGCGACACCATGACCGGCCCCGGCGAGGCCATGGTCGAGCTGGCCGAGGCCATGACCCGCCAGGTCAGCCACGCCGACTGGGCGATGTTCTGCAAGAACGGCACGGACGCCACCACGATGGCGCTGATGATCGCCCGCAACTTCACCCAGAAGAAGACCATCGTCCTGGCCAGAGGCGCCTATCACGGGGCCGCGCCGTGGTGCACGCCGCTGAAGAACGGCGTCACCCCCGCCGATCGCGCCAACCAGGTGTTCTATGACTACAACGACGTCGAGAGCCTGGAGGCGGCGGTGCGCGAGGCCGGCTCGGACCTGGCCGGCATCTTCGCCTCGCCGATCAAGCACGACACCTTCATCGACCAGGAAGCCCCCACCCCCGAATACGCCCGCCGCGCCCGCGAGTTGTGCGACGAACAGGGCGCGCTGCTGATCATCGACGACGTGCGCGCCGGCTTTCGTCTGGCCCGCGACTGCAGCTGGTCCCTGGTCGGCGTCAAGCCGGACCTGTCGAGCTGGGGCAAGGCCATCGCCAACGGCCATCCGATCTCGGCCCTGCTGGGCGCCGACATCGCCCGTTTCGCCGCCGCCACCATCTACGCCACGGGCTCGTTCTGGTTCTCGGCCGCGCCGATGGCCGCCTCGCTGGCGACCCTGAAGCTGATCGCCGACAGCGACTATCTGGAACGCACCATCGCCCTGGGTGAGCGCCTGCGCACGGGCCTTACCGAGGTGTCCGGCCGCCACGGCCTTGGCCTGCGCCAGACCGGTCCGGCCCAGATGCCGCTGATCATGATCGACGAGGATCCGACCGGCGCGAAGGGCTATTTCTGGAACAACGCCCTGCTCAAGCGCGGCGTCTATTTCCATCCCTGGCACAACATGTTCATGAACACCGCCATGACCGACGGCGACATCGACCACGCCCTTCAAGCCGCCGACGACGCCTTCAAGCTGCTGAAGGCCGCCGGCCCGCTGGAGCCCGTGGCCAAGCTCGAATTCATGCACGCCATGGTCGGCTGACGCGCCTGGCCGAGACGTTGGAAGCGCCGCGGAGCGCTGCCTGGCGGCGGTTCCTGCGCCGCACCTTGCGCCCGCGGACGGGGCCTGGGGCGGCGGACGGCGCGTTCGAGGCGCCTTCGCCCGATTTCCTCGGCCTCGCCGCATAGCCCTCCGGCGCGAGGCCGACGGCGCGCTGGAAGCCCAGATTCGCCGGCGTTCAGCGCCCGGCGTCGGGGCTTCTCTTAGTGGTGACCCTCAATGCAGACGCCAGAACACCCTGCCTGGTTCGACGATTCTTTGGAGGTAATTGGTCCTCATCTCGGGCGGCCCCTTGCCCGCGACGACGCCCTGAAGATCGGCGCGAAGGCGGTCGTCAAAGACGTAGGCGTTGTGGTTCAATCCTCCCCAGTCCATGTCAGCCGCCGTCGCATCGATAGAGTCGACCCCCGGAATGACGATTGGACGTCCGTCGCTCATGAGTTGTCCTGCCCGCGGTACGCCACCGGCTTTGGCCTTCGACAAATTCAGCGGAATATCTCGATCGTTGGCGTAAAGCGTAATCCGGGAAAACTTGCCAGCCAGGTTGGCCAGCAACTGTTTTGCGTAGCTTGAATCGACATCTGGTGATGCGAGCACCAGTTGATTCAAGCTGCTCGGCTTCAGCGGTCGCGAGCTGGCGTTAATTTCGCTCAGCGCAGACAGCACCATGTCGTTGCCCTTGCTGTGCACAATAATCGTTAGCTCTTGGACCTTGGCT
>JAHINZ010000474.1 GCA_018895795.1 Alphaproteobacteria bacterium | reverse complement strand
GGACAGCCTCGACGCCGACTGGAACGGTCAGCTGCACGCCGAACGCCGGGCCCAGAAGCACGCCGGCAAGACCGAGGACTTCATCGAAGGCGTCAGCGCCTTCCTGCAAAAGCGCGTGGCGGCCTTCAAGGGGCGCTAGCGGCTCGCACGATCGGGGGACATCGCGCTCATGCGCCTACTGGCCATTTCCGGAAGCCTGAGGGCGGCGTCCTCCAACACCCTGCTGATCGAGGCCCTCGGCGACCTGGGCGTTCCAAGCCTTGAGGTCGAGGTCTATCGCGGCCTGGGCCAGCTGCCGCATTTCAATCCGGATCTGGACGGTGATGTGATCGCCACCGTGCGCGCGCTCAGACAGGCCGTGGGCCGGGCCGACGGCCTGATCCTCTGCAGTCCGGAATACGCCCATGGCGTCGCCGGGGTGATGAAGAACGCCCTGGACTGGCTGGTCCCCAGCCTGGAGTTTCCGCAAACCCCGGTGGCGTTGCTGAACACCGCGCCGCACGCCCATCACGCCCAGGCCCATATCCGCGACACCCTGGCGGTGATGCAGGCGCGGATCGTCGAAGAGGCCAGCGTCACGGTGTCCCTGCACGGCCGATCCAGCGTCGATGCGATCCTCGCGGACGAGGCCCTGGCGGCGACCGTGCGGGCCGCCCTGTCGACCTTCACCGCCACGATCGCCGCTCTGCCCGCCAAGCCGGCCTGGGCCTGAGTTCACCCGGCCAGATACGGCTTGTAGCTCTTTTCCTCGACGATCTCGGAGCCGGCGGCGGCGTTGATCGCCCGCTTGAGGGCGGCGCGCTGGTCGTTGTCGATATAGACCCGGCGGGCCAGGGCGACGAAATCCGGGCCGAAGTCCTGGCGGCGCTCGCAGTCGCGCTTGCCGTCCTCGATGTCCCAGAGGGCGGCGTTGACGGTGGTGAGTTCGGCGGTCAGCCGGTCGATCTCGGCCGAGGCCGGCAGGTGCACGGCCGCCGTGGCCTCCAGCAGCGCCAGCTCCTTGCGGACATTGGCTTCCTTGGCGGGATCGCCGATCCGCTCGGCCTTGACCCGCAGGATGGTGATCTTGTCGATCAGTTCGCCGGCCGAGATCGGCGCGAGGATGGGCATTCAGGCGACTCCGGACATCAGCCGCGTCAGCGCGGCTTGCACCGCCTCGGTGGGCAAGGCGGCCATATCGTCTCCGTAGTCCGCCGCGACCAGCATCTCAAGTCGCGCGGCGGCGGGGCGGAACTTCACGGCCTTGCGGGCGTCCTTCTGCAGGGACAGCAGGGGCGCGCCGCCGGCCGCCAGCATGTGGCCCGGTCCGGCGTCATTGGCGACCGCGGCGGTCAGACGGGCGGCTAGGGCGATGACCAGCAGCGGACCCCTCACCTGCCGATAGTCGTCCTGACGGTCCAGTTCGGGGAAACACGCGCCAGGGACCTCGCGCCGCGTCCTGGCCGCATCCTCGGCTTCATCCGGGCCGAAGAAGAACACCGGCGTGGCGCCGAGGGCTTCCAGATGATGCGCCAGGGCGATGTAGCGCTCCAGCGGCCAGCGCTTGTCCTGGCCGCCCGCCCCGGGCGCCAGGCCGACATAGGCGCGGCCGTCGGGCAGCAGGACCTTGGCGGCGGCCAGGGCGTCGGGATGGGCCAGGGTGATTGGGGTCGGCTTGCCCTGCCCGTTCGACGCCAGCGCCAACAATCGGGCGAGCCGTTCGGTGACGGCCGCCGGCCAGTCCTTGGTCCGCGCCAGCCGCGCCGCCGACACGAAGGCCCCCGACGCCGCCCGCCGCGCCACCGCGCTGCGGCGCAGGTTCTCCTGGGTGTCGATGACCAGGTCGAAGCGGCGCCCGCCGAACGGCTTGATCCAGGGTAGGATGTCGAAGGGGCCGGCGCCGGTCGGGCCCTCGGTCAGGATCTCGTCGAGATAGCCCTCGACCACGGCCTTCAGCGGCCCGGCATAGACGGTGTCACCCTTGGCCGCGCACCAAGTGATCCGCGCCTGCGGAAAGGCGGCGCGCAGGCCGGCGATGAAGGGCAGCTTGATCAGCCCGTCGCCGATCACCTCGCCCATCGAATAGACCAAGACGGTTTTGACCATGGTCTGGATTAGGCCGTCGGCGACCGGAGGGTCAATCAGCGGCTTCAACGGCCGGCTGGATCGTCACGCTCTCGCCGCAGCCGCAGGCGTCGGTTTCGTTGGGATTGTTGAACACGAACTTCGACGACAGCTTATTGGTTTCGTAGTCGATCTCGGTGCCGACCAGGAACAGCACCGCCTTGGGATCGATCAGGATGGTGACATCCTTGTCCTCGATCACCTCGTCCAGTGGGTTCTTCTCGAGGGCATAGTCGAAGACGTATTCCGAGCCGGCGCAGCCGCCGTTCTTCACACCGACGCGAAGGCCGGCATAGGGCTTGTCGGGCTCCTCAAGAGCCTTCCGGACCATGATCTCCTTCACGCGCGCGGCCGCAGCGTCGGTCAGGGTGACGACCTTGGGGCGGGGGCGACGAAGGCGGGGTGTGAGGGCGGCTTCCATGGCGTTTGAACCGATCAGAACATGTTCAGTTGCAGCTTGGCCTCGTCGCTCATCCGCGACGGATCCCAAGGGGGTTCGAAGACGAGGTCGACGGTGCAGGACTTCAGGCCCGGGATCTCCATCACCGCGTCCTTGACCCAGCCCGGCATTTCGCCGGCCACCGGGCAGCCCGGGGCGGTCAGGGTCATGTCGATGGCCACGTCCTTATCGTCGCTGACATCGACCTTGTAGATCAGGCCCAGCTCATAGATGTCGACCGGGATTTCCGGGTCGAACACCGACTTCAGCTTCTCGATCAGCAGATCGGTCAGCTTGGCCAGCTCTTCCTTGGGAAGGGCGGAAGTGGTCTCGGGAACAGCGGCGTCGGTCATGAAGGGCTCAACTGAAGAAACTGCGGGCTTT
>JAHINZ010000473.1 GCA_018895795.1 Alphaproteobacteria bacterium | reverse complement strand
TGAACGCGATCACCACCACTACGATCGATATCAAGCACAAGGTCCGTCGCCGCGCGCGCCTGGCCCTGCTGCTGCGCGAGTCGGCGGCGCGCGCCTTCCGCTGGATCGCCATCGGTTTCGGCGCGCTGGTGATCCTGGCCGGCGCCGTGCTGACGCCGCTGCCAGGGCACCTGGGCCTGCCGCTGCTGGTCATCGGGCTGATGATCGTGCTGCGTTACTCGATCCAGGCGCGCAAGCAGTTCATCCGCTGGCAGAAGCGCCACCCCAAGCTGGTGTTTCCGATCCGGCGGTTGATGCGGCGCGAACCCGAAGTGCTGCTGGTCTTCTGGCAGCAGTTGCTGCGGACCGAGAAGCTGGTTCTGCGCAAGGCGCAGTGGCGGGTTCTCAAGCGGGGCCGCAAACACGCCCGCCGCGCCTGGAGCCAAAGAAAAAGGGCGCAGCCGTAAGGCCGCGCCCTTGATCGTTTAGGCTAGTCGATCACCGCTATTGCAGCTTGTCGGCCATCTGGCCGATGGCGGTATCGACCAGCGGATCACTTTTCAGACCCGACAGACGCGCCGACAGCACCACCTCGGCCGCCTGGGCGGCGAGGTCGACGGCGGCCGCCTTGACGTCGGCGGAGGCCTGAGCCTCGGCCTGGGCGATCTTGCGCTCGGCGATCTCGACCCGGCGCTTGAGGGTCTCCTCAAGCTTGACCTTGGCGTCGGCGGCGAGGCGTTGGGCGTCGGCCTTGGCCGCGGCCAGCATGGCCTCGGCCTGACGTTCAGCCTCGTCGCGTTCCGCGCGGATATTGACCAGCATGGTTTCGGCCTCGGCGCGCAGGCGAGCGGCCTCGTCCAGGTCGCCCTGGATCTTGGCCGACTGCTCGTCGAGCTTGGCCGCGATCATGCCCGGCGCCTTGGCCCAGACCACGACGGCCAGGAACAGGACCAGACCGACGCCAACCCAGAACTCTGCGTTGGCGATGTTCCAGAATTCAGCTTCGAAAAATGCGGGCATCAGGCGACTCCTCCGCGCAGAGCCATCGCCGACTTCACTTCAGCGGCCGAGGCCGGCTTGCCGGTCAGCTTCTGAACGATGGCCATGGCCGTTTCGCTGGCGACAGCGCCGACATGGGCCATGGCCGAGTCGCGCATGGCGGCGATCCGGGCTTCGGCTTCGTCGATATGCACGGCCAGTTTGGCGTCTTCCGCCGCGGAGCGTTCCGCGGCTTCGGAGGCCGCCTTGGCGCGGGCGTCGATGGCGAGGCGCTGCGACCTGGACCGGGCTTCCGCCAGATCCGCCGCCGCGGCGCGGGATTGTTCCAGGGCTTCCGCCTGCACTTGACGCGCGGCTTCGATGGCCCCGGCGATGGTGCTGGCGCGCTCGTCGATCACCCGGCGTATGCGCGGGGTGAAAACACGGGCGATAAGCACGTAGAGGATGGCGAACAGGACCAGCAGGTAGGCGATCTGGCCGCCCCAGTGCTGGAACTCAAATTGCGGCAGACCGCCCGAGCCATGCTCGGCGCCCGCCGCCTCGTGGGTAGCGCCTGGCGCGGGGACAGCCCCTTCGCCATGGGTCGAGACCGCCGGAGCGGACTGTTTCAGATCAGCCATTACCTAAATCGTCCGGTGAGAGGGCGCGGCGGCGCCGGGAAATCGACGCCGCCGTCAATCAAGTCCGGCGTTAGGCCGAGTAGATCAGGATGCCGAGCACGAAGGCCAGGATGCCCAGGGCTTCCGCGAGGGCGGCGCCCACGAACAGGTTGCCGATTTGGCTGGCGGCGGCCGACGGGTTGCGCAGGGCGCCCGTCAGGAAGCTGCCGAAGATGTTGCCCACGCCGATACCGGCGCCGATCATACCCAGGGTGGCGAGGCCGGCACCGATGAGCTTGGCGGCTGCTGCGTCCATTGTTGTCTTATCCTAGTTTGTAATGGGTTGAGTGAGGATGGCGAACTGGGTCTGGCTATTAGTGGCCGTGGCCCAGATTGACCACATCATTGAGATAGATGCAGGTCAGAACAGCGAAGACGAAGGCCTGAAGGAAGGCCACGAGGAATTCGAGGGCGGTCAGGCCCGTGACCAGGCTGAGCGACAGCATCGCGCCCGGGATGCCCAGCAGGCCGAAGCCCCCCGCCATGGCCATGGCGCCCAGGGTCACGACGAAGCCGGCGAACACCTTCAGGGCGACGTGGCCGCCCATCATGTTGCCGAACAGACGCAGGGTGAGGGTGACGGGACGCAGCAGGAACGAGGCGAACTCGATCAGCACGATCACCGGCAGCAGGATCCATGGCACGCCCGAGGGCACGAACAGCTTGAAGAAGCCCAGGCCATGCTTGGCGAAGCCGATGATCAGCACCAGGCCGATCGTCAAGATGCCGAAGGTCGCGGTCACGGCGATCTGCGAGGTGGCGGTGAACGCCAGCATCAGGCCCAGGAAGTTCATGCCGAGGATCAGCGTGAAGATCGTGAACACGAACGGGAAGTACTTGCGGCCTTCGTGCCCGATGATCGAGTCCGTCAGGTTGTCGATCAGGCCAAACAGGCCCTCGCCGACGGTCTGGAGGCGACCGGGAACGACCTGCGCGCGAGCGGTCACGGCGGTCAGGAACAGGACGATCGCGGCGAAGGCGACGGTCATGGCGACATGCGAATTGGTGATCGCGAGATCGACGTGGCCCACCACCGGCAAGGTGATGTCCGGAAGGTCGACGATCTTCTCGATCTTGAACTGATGCAACGGATCGGCCATTGGGCCTATCGCTCCTAGTCTACTTTGGGCTTGGAGGCTTGCGACCGCGCCGCCTCTTCCGCCCTTGCCTGCGCCATCAGCCGATTGGCCGTGCGACGCGCCATGAACAACGACAAGGCAAAGCCCAGAAGGACTCCGCCGATTAATCCCCAGGGGCCGGTCTTTGCGAACCGATCCAGGACAGCTCCGACCGCCAAACCAATCAGTACGCCACCCAGCAACTCAGCCAGGATGCGATAGGCCTGACTCGACGCGGACAACTCACCCACCTGAGACTCAGGCCGGCTGGTGCTGGCCTTGAGCGCCTGAGCTCGTTCGTCGAGGCGACGAAGCGCCTCTTCGCGCGGAACTTCAGCCTTGGGCATGAGATGGTTAGGTCCGGCAATAGTCTGAAAGTCGCCCTTCAGACCCAGCTTGATCGCGGCGGAACCTATAGATCGCGCTGCGGTGCGTCAAGTTCGGGAAAATGGTCTTCAAGTCACGGTATTATAAAGGGTTTTGGCTCGATCCCGTACGGCTGACGAAAACCGATGACCCGGGCTCGCGGCCCGGCCCTGACCCGCCCGATGAAAAGCGGTGCGAGCAGACCTTGAATCGTCGTGGGGCTTCCGCAGGGGCGGCCTCCGGCGCAGGTCCGACCCTCGCGCCCGCCCGCGACAGCACATATCGACATCGGCGTCTCTAGAGCGCGCGGAAGACGGATTGCCTTTTTCGCCATTTTGGGGTTTTAGAGCCCGACTTTCCCTTAGCCAGAAGATTCATGTCGCATCTGAAAAACACCGGATTCTCGGATCGTATCTCCGCCGCCGCCGAGGCCAAGAAGGCCATGCTGGCGAAAATGAAGCCCAAGCCCACCGTTACGGATCCCCATTTCGACAAGCGCGAAGAGCTTCGCGCCGCCGAACTGGAAGCCGTGCGCGCGGCGCGCGCCGAGGCCCGCGAGCTTGTCCGCCTCGAGCAGTTGGCCAAGCAGGAACTGATCCTGGCGGCCAAGCGCGCCGAGCGTAAGGAACGCAAGACCGACGCCGCCGCCGAGCAACGGATGCGCAAGGAAGAGAAGGCCGCCCAGCGCGAGCAACTTCGTTCCCTGGGCCGCACCAGCAAGAGCGCCCGCGCGCACGAATGGGGCAGCCTGATCGGCTGATCAGGTGGAAGGGGCCCCACGGCCCTTTCCCGCTTCGCCTTTCCGCGAAGACCCCCGAGCCTCGACTCGACCGCAGGGTCCTGGCTCTCCCGAGCCGGCATGCGGGAGAGTTGGGCTGTGCCTTTTCTGGATCCGTATTTGCTGGCGACGATGTTCGCCGTGGCCGCGCTCGCCGGCGCCTTCGACGCCATCGCCGGCGGCGGAGGGCTGCTGACCCTGCCGGCCCTGCTGCTGGCGGGCCTGGATCCGGTGGCCGCCCTGGCCACCAACAAGCTTCAGGGATCTTTCGGGTCGGTGTCCTCGACCAGCGCCTTCGCGCGTCGCGGCCTGATCGACTGGAAGACCGCCCTGCCGGTCGCCCTGGCCGCCGGCTTGGCCGGTCTCTGCGGGGCCCTTTGCGCCAGCCTGTTGTCACCGCGCGTTCTCAAGGCCCTTGTGCCGATCCTGCTGATCGTCATCGCGCTCTATTTCGCCCTGTCGAAGGCCCTGAAGGCCGAGGACGCACCCTCTCGCCTGACCTTGCCGGTGTTCGCGGGCTTCGTCGCGCCGCTGGTCGGGTTCTATGACGGCGTCTTCGGTCCCGGGGCGGGCGCCTTCTACATGGTCGCCATCGTCACCCTGCTGGGCTACGGCGCGCTGAAGGCCACGGCCCACACCAAACTGGCCAACGCCGCCAGCAACCTGGGCAGCCTGACCCTGTTCATCCTGAAGGGCGCGGTCGTCTGGCCGATCGGCCTGGCCATGGCGGCGGGCGCCTTCATCGGGGCCCAGATCGGCTCGCGGCTCGCCATGCGGTTCGGAGCCAAGCTGATCCGGCCGCTCTTGGTGACAATGTCCTGCGCCATGGCGGTCAAGCTGCTGTCGGACCCCAGCAACCCGTTGCGGCAGGGTCTGGCGGGGCTGCTCGGCGGATAGTCTCCGCCGGCTGCGAACCTATTGCGCCGCCACCAGTTGCTCGGCCGTGGACAGATCCACGCTGACCAGCTGGCTGACGCCGCGCTCGCCCATGGTCACGCCGAACAGGCGGTCCATCCGGCTCATGGTCACCGGATTGTGGGTGATGGCGATGAAGCGGGTTTGGGTGCGACGGCGCATTTCGTCGAGCATGTTGCAGTAACGGTCGACATTGGCGTCATCCAGCGGCGCGTCGACCTCGTCGAGCACGCAGATCGGCGCCGGGTTTGCCAGGAACACGCCGAAGATCAGGGCGCTGGCGGTCAGGGCCTGCTCCCCGCCGCTCATCAGGCTCATGCTGGCCATGCGCTTGCCGGGCGGGCAGGCGTAGATCTCCAGCCCCGCCTCCAGCGGATCGTCGTTCTCGACCAGCCGCAGCTCGGCCTGACCGCCGCCGAACAGCGCCTGGAAGAGGGTCTGGAAATGGCCGTTGATCACCTCGAAGGCGGCCAGCAGGCGCTCGCGGCCCTCGGCGTTCAGTTCCTCGATGCCGGCCCGCAGCTTGCCGACGGCGCCGGACAGGTCGGCGCGTTCGGTGCGCATGATCTCCAGTCGGGCCGCATATTCCTGCGCCTCCTCCTCTGCTCGCAGATTGACCGGTCCGATCGCGTCGCGCTCGCGTTCCAGCGCGAACAGGTGGGCCTCGACGCCTGCCGCGTCCTTGGGCACCGCCACCGCTTCTCCGGCGACGTGGCGGCCCAGCGCTTCCGGCTCCATGCGGACGGATTCGCGAATATTGCCGGCGATCTCGGCGAAGCGGTCACGGGCCCCGTCCAGGTGGGCCAACAGGGCGGCGCGGCGTTCGCGGGCCTCGCCTGCGGCCTGGTCGGCGGCCCGGGCCGCGCGGTCGGCCGTCAGGCGCGCCGTCTCGGCCGCTTCCAGGGCGTCGCTGGCCTTGGCCCGGCGGGCGTCGGCGGCGCTGAACTGATCGACGAGGACCAGCAGTTTTTCCTTCAGCAAGGCCGGCGCCTCGCGGGCGGCCTCCAGGGCGGCGGCGGCCTGGAGACGATCAGCGTCCAGCGCTGCGGCGCGCTTGGCGGCGGTCTCGGCGCGACGGGCCCAGTCGCCGCGATCGCGTTCCAGGTTTTCCAGCCGGCGCTGCCGCCCCGACCGTTCGCGGGTCTCGACATCGAGGGCGGCGCGGGCCGTCGCAGCGGCTTCACGCGCGGCGGCCGCCGTCTGGCGGGCCTCGGCCAGCTGTGGCGCCAGATCGGCCGCCCCAGCCGCGCCGTCATGCTCGGTCCGCACAACGGTCAGAGCGGCCTCGGCCTCGGCGTGTTCGGCCTGGAAGCGGGCGATGGTCTCGTCCAGCGACTGGGCGCGGGCGGCGCGCAAGGCGGCCTGACGTTCGAACTGGGCGACGGCGTCGCGGGCGCCCGTCATCAGGCGTTCGGCGTCCGGCGGTCCCCGGCGCGTGTCGCGCAAAGCCTCCTCGGCCGCCTTCAGGCGATCGGCGGCGGTCTTCAAGGCCGCCGCCGTGGCCTCGGCCCGTGGGGCATGAAGGTCGATCTCGAGCTCAACCTCGGCCAGCCGGGTGCGCTGCTCCAGACGTACGGCGGCGGGCTTGGGCGCATCGGCGCGGGCGACGAAGCCGTCCCAGCGCCACAGGTCGCCTTCCTTTGAGACCAGCCGCATGCCCGGCGTCAGGGCCTTTTGCAGGCGATCGCCGTCGACGCGGTCGACCACGGCGGTCAGGGCCAGGCGCGCGGCCAGCTCCGGCGGCGCCTTGACCAAGGGCGCCAGCGGCTGGGCGTCTTCGGGCCAGGCCGGCGTGACAGCCTCGGCCCCGCCCCAATAGGACGGCGCGCGGGCGTCCAAGGCGGCGTCGAGATCATCGCCGAGGGCGGCGGCCAAGGCGGCGCCGAAGCCCTTGTCGGGAGACACAGCGTCCAGGGCCGGGGCGTGGCCGCTCTTGGAGCGCGGGGCGGTCAGCTGGGCCAGGCCGCGGGCTTCGGTGCGCAACCGTCCCAGCTGATCTTCCAGGCTGCGCGCCAGTTGCCGGGCCATGGCCTCCTGCTCGGCGGCTTTGCCGCGCTCGGTCTCGGCGGCGTCCAGGGCGGCGCGCGCGGCGGTCAGAGCGGCTTCGGCGTTGGACAGGCGCAGGCGGGCGTCGGCGGCGGCCGGATCGGTCTCCGGTCCCACGGCCCCGCGTTCGGCCTTGGCCTGGTCGAGGGCGCGCAGGGTGCGGGCCAGTCGACCTTCAGCGTCGGCCAGACGGGCGGCGGCGGCGCGGGCCCTGGCGTCCTCGGCGGCGACGCGGGCGGCCAGCTGTTCGACGACAGCCTCGGCCTCGGCGCGGGCCGTTTCGGCCGCCTTTGCCGCCTGCGCCAGTTCGGGGCCCCGCTCGGGCGCGGCGGCGACCTCGGCGCGGATCTCGGCCAGCTCGGCGTCGAGACGCGCCAAGGCGACCGTGGCGTCCTGCAGGGTCTGTGCCTCGCGGGACCGGTCATCGTCGATCCGGGCCAGGTCGGCCGACAGGCGCTGGAATTCGGCGGCGGCGGCCTGCGCCTCGCGCTCGGCACGGTCTTTCTGGATGGCCAGCTGACCCAGCACCGCCTGGGCGATGGCGGCCTCCTCACGCAGCGGCGGCATGGCGGCCTCGGCGCGGGTGATCTCGACCTGGGCGGCGGCGGCGGCGCGGGCGGTATCCTCCACGTCGCGGGCGGCCTGGGTGGCCTGGGCCTGGGTGCGCTCCAGCGTGTCGCGCGCCTCGCTCCAGCGGGCGAACAGCACCGCGCCCTGCACGGCCCGGATCTCGGACGACAGGCGTTTGTACTTCTCGGCCTGCCGAGCTTCCCGGCGCAGCCGGTTCAGCGCGGTTTCCAGTTCCCGGGCCACATCCTCCAGCCGCGTCAGATTGGTCTCGGCCGCCCGCAGGCGCAGCTCGGCCTCGTGGCGTCGGGTGTGCAGGCCCGAAACGCCGGCGGCCTCTTCCAGAATGCGACGACGGTTCTGCGGCTTGGCGCCGATCAACTCGCTGATCTGGCCCTGGCGGACCAGGGCCGGAGAATTGGCCCCGGTCGAGGCGTCGGCGAACAGCAGTTGCACGTCGCGGGCCCGCACCTCGCGGCCGTTGATCCTGTAGGTCGAGCCCTCGCCCCGGTCGATGCGACGCACCACCTCCAGCACCGGATCGTCATTGAACTGGGCCGGCGCGGTGCGATCGGCATTGTCGATGGTCAGGGTGACGTCGGCGTGGTTGCGGGCCGGACGCGCGCCGCTGCCGGCGAAGATCACGTCGTCCATGCCGCCGGCCCGCATGGCCTTGGCCGAATTGGCGCCCATCACCCAGCGCAGGGCTTCCAGCAGGTTGGACTTGCCGCAGCCATTGGGTCCGACAATGCCGGTCAGGCCGGGCTCGATCCGGAACTCGGTCGGCTCGACGAAGGACTTGAAGCCCGAAAGGCGCAGACGCTGGAACTGCACTCAGGCGGCTCCCTTCGTCTCAGCCCTTGGCCGGAGCGGCCAGGGCGGCCTTCAGCGTGGCGGCTGTCAGGGCGCCCGGGATGCGTTGGCCGGCGAGGATGAAGGTGGGCGTCACCTCGACCTTGTCGCGGACCTCGGCGATCTCGACGCGGTCGTTCACTTCCTTCAGGGCCTTGGGATCACTGAGGGCGGCGGTGAACTGCGCTTCGGTCAGGCCGAAGCTCTTGCCGATCTGCAACAGGCCCTCGAACAGCTGACCACTCTGGAAGATCTCGGCCTGTTTGGCGAACACCGCGTCGAGCACCTCGAAATAGCGGTCAGGCCCCACCCGGCGCGCCAGCAGGAAGGCGGCGGCGGCGAACTCGGGCGGCGCGGTCAGGAACTCGCGGAACACCAGCTTGACCTTGCCGGTGTCGATATAGGTCTTGCGGATCGCCGGCAGGTCTTCGATCCACCAGTGAGCGCAGTGCGGACAGCTGGGGGAGGCGAAGACCACCAGTTGGACCGGAGCCTTTGCCGAACCCAGGATCATGTCGCCTGGGGCCGGCGGCAGCGACGCGGCGCGCGCGATCATCGGACCCGCCGCGAAGGCGAGGCTGGTGACGATCAGCGCGCGACGGTCGAGGGGCAAGCGGTTGTCCTTACTTCGAGGCGGCGGCGATGGCGGCGTCCAGCTCGGCCAGGCTGCGTTCGCCGCCGGCCGCGTCGCCCACCAGCTTGCCGTTGACGACAAAGGTCGGGGTGCCCTGGACGTTATAGACCTTGGCGTTCTTCTCGACGCGGTCGTTCAGGCTCTTCAACGCCTTTTCATCGGAGACGCAGGCGTTGAACTTGGCCTCGTCCATGCCCGACGACTGGGCGATGCGGACCAGAACCTCGCGGAACTGGCCGGTGGTGAACATCTCTTCCTGGGCGCGATAGACCGAGTCGACGACCCCGAAATATTTGTCCTTGCCGGCGCAGCGGGCCATCAGGAAGGCGGCGGCGGCCACCTGGGCGGGCGGGGTCAGCATCTCGCGATAGACGTAGTTGACCTTGCCAGTGTCGACATATTTGGTCTTGAAGGCCGGGAAGACCTCGGCGTTCCAGCGCGCGCAGTGACTGCACGAGGCCGAGGCGTATTCGATCACCGTGACCTTGGCGTTGGGATTGCCCAGGCTCATGTCGTCGGCATTGGCGACGTCCTTCTTGGCGCAGCCGGAGAGCGCGACGCCCATCGAGGCGGTGAGGGCGACGGCGGTCAGGAGCCGGCGGGTCAGCGGACGCATGATCGATCTTCCTTGAGGTCTGAGCAGTGGAGTTAAGCGCGATTCTTAAGCCGGGCGAAAAGGGCGCTGATAAGGCCTCGGCATGAGCGCAATCGGGGCGGGGTTGTCAATCGCGCGATAGGCTGGCGCAACGTCTTACCAAGCACCCATCGGCGTTCCGCGCGCCTGCCATGCGTCGAGTTCGTTGTCGGGCAGGGCGGTCACCGCCTTGATTCCGTAGGGCGTGTCGCTGAGCAGATAGACGTGCTCCCACGCAATGATCGGTTGGCCGTTCACGTCCAGAATCTGATCGGCCGTGCGGACGCTCGCAGTCGTGGCGGTCAGTGGCGTGAAATCCAACACCCGCTTGGTGGCCTTGGCCATGCCGTGATATTTGTAGAAGGCGCGCAGACCCATGGTGTTGATGCGGAATTGCTCGGCGTCGAGGACGGCGCGCTTGCCACGTCCCACCATGTGAGCGGGATAGGCCCAGAGGTCGCCGACAGCGTCGACATCGAAGCGGCTGAAGGCTGCCGCGTAGTCCTGGAAAAAGTTCTCTACCTGCGTCGCCGTCATCAGAGCCTCCCGCGCAAATTTTTGCTGGGAAAAAAGACATCCAAGCGGGGGAAAGGCAAATCCTCGGCCCGAGGTTAGCGTTCGCTCCTCAGCACTCCGCGCCCCAGTTTCAGCAAGGCGTCCTTTAGGCCGCCGTCAGGCTGGTCGGCGAGGCTGTCGGCCAGTTGGCGTTCCAGGGCCGCGTCCAGCGGCGGCTTGCGGCGGGGCCTCTGGACCACCGGCGCGGGGGCGGCGCTCAGCGGACCCTGGACGATGCGCAGACGGGTGACGGTTCCCTTGCCCAGCAGCATGTCCAGGCGGGCGGTGATCTGCGGGGCCTGGTGCTGGATCAGCGAGGCGACGGGGCCGTCGACCCGCAGCTCGAGCGCGCCGCCCTCGCCGTTACGGCCCTTGATGATGCGGACCGGCTCGGTGCGGCGGGCCAGGGTGTCGCCGACGATTTCCTTCCAGCGGGTCTTCAGGGCTGCGGGGCCCTGGCCGTATTTTTCCTCCAGGGCCCGCAGCAGCGGGGCGAGGTTTTTGCCCGCCGGCGGCGGCGGCCGCATCGGCGGCCGGGTGCGGCGGCGACTGAGGATCGCGACGGCTTCTTCGGCGGTGGGCAGGGGGCGGCGGGCCATGGCGGCAAGCTAGCAGACAGCGCGAACGCCAGCCGCCAAAATCTGTCATCCCGGACAAGTCCGGCGATAGCCGGGCGCAGATCCGGGACCGCCTGAAGCGTTGCGTTCACGCGTCGGTCCGGATCTACGCGCTATGCGCTTGTCCGGGATGACAAATTTGGTGGGGCTCTGTCATAGGGGAGGGATGCGTGACCTCCCCGCCCTCCGCTCGGCCCTGCTGGCCTGGTACGACCGCCAGGCCCGCGACCTGGCCTGGCGCGTGGGGCCGGTCGAGCGGCGAGCCGGCGTGCGCGGCGATCCCTATGGGGTGTGGCTGTCCGAAGTGATGCTGCAGCAGACCACCGTGCCCCACGCCACGCCCTATTTTCTCAGCTTCACCCAGCGCTGGCCGACCGTGCTGGACCTGGCGGCGGTGGAGGACGGCGATCTGATGGCCGCCTGGGCGGGGCTGGGCTATTACGCCCGGGCCCGCAACCTGCTGGCCTGCGCCCGAGCCGTGGCGGCCGATCACGGCGGCGTCTTTCCCGACACCGAGGAGGGTCTGCGGGCCCTGCCGGGGGTCGGCGCCTATACCGCCGCCGCCGTGGCGGCCATCGCCTTCGATCGCGAGGCCAATGTGGTCGACGGCAATGTCGAGCGGGTGATGGCCCGGCTGTTCGCCGTCGAGACCCCCGTGCCGGACGCCAAGCCGGAGCTCAAGGCCCTGGCCGCTGATCTGGTCACCGCTGACCGCCCCGGAGACTGGGCCCAGGCCTTGATGGACCTCGGCGCGACGGTTTGCCGGCCCAGGTCGCCGCTCTGCGATGTCTGTCCGATCTCGGCGTGGTGCGCGGGACTGCAGACCGGCGCGCCGGGGACCTATCCGCGCAAGGCCCCGAAGGCCGACAGGCCTCGGCGATATGGCGTGGCCTACATGCTGACCCAGGGCGACGACGTGGCCCTGGTCCGCCGCCCGCCCAAGGGCCTGCTGGGCGGCATGCTGGGTCTGCCGACCAGCGACTGGCGCGGAGCGCCGTGGTCGGACGATGAAGCGATCGCCGCCGCGCCGCCCGCCGCCGCCTGGCGCGATCGGGGCGCGGTCGAGCACGTCTTCACGCACTTCTCCCTGACCCTTCGAGTGTTCGCGGCCGAGGGGGACGGCGACTTCGTCTGGACGCCCCGCCAAGGGCTGGGCGCCCTGCCCAGCGTGTTCCTGAAGGCGGCGCTGGCGGGCGAGCGGTTGGTCTAGGCCCTGCGTCCTTCGAGGCCCGCTGTGCGGTCGCCTCAGGCGAGCCTCGAAGGACGCAGGGCGCCCCTAGTTCATCCCCGCCCGGACCTGGGCCCGCAGCACGTCGATGGGCGCCAGGCCGGCGTCGGTCTTGAAGTGCCAATAGGTCCAGCCGTTGCAGGCCGGGGCCGATTGCACCAGGGCGCCGATCTTGTGGATCGAGCCTGACAGGTCGCCCACCGTGATCGAGCCATCGGCGCGGATCTTGGCGGCGTGGGCGCCCTTGGAGCAGAACAGCGTGTCGCCGGGGCTCAGCAGGCCGCTCTCGACGATGGTGCCGAACGGCACGCGCGGCTCCGAACGCTTGGAGCCCATCACGTCCAGGTCGCCGGGCGCGATCGGGATCACCTTGGCGATCCGGGTCTTGGCGTGCTCGATATAGTCGGTCTCGCGCTCGATGCCGACAAAGCGGCGGCCCAGGCGCTTGGCGGCGGCGCCGGTGGTGCCGACGCCGAAGAACGGATCCAGGATCACGTCGCCCGGCTTGGTGGTCGACAGGATCACCCGATAGAGCAGGGCTTCCGGCTTCTGGGTCGGGTGGGCCTTGTTCCCGTCGGCGCCCTTGATGCGCTCCTCGCCGGTGCACAGCGGGATGGTCCAGTCCGAGCGCATCTGCACCTCGTCATTGGCCATCTTCAGGGCGTCGTAATTGAAGGTGTAG
>JAHINZ010000472.1 GCA_018895795.1 Alphaproteobacteria bacterium | reverse complement strand
GGCGTCGATATTGGCCTTCAGATAGCCGACGGTGACCTTTTCCTCGACGTCCCAGCTCTTGACCAGCACGTCGGCGTTCGGGTTGCGGACCAGATCGTATGTGCCGTTGTTGATCAGGGCGAACGGGTCATAGCTGACCATGCCGGCGATGCCGATAAAGGCCAGCGAGGTGGATCCGACGAGGGCGCTGGACGGGATCGAAACGCTGGCGGGCGAACCCTTCACGCGCAGGAAGAACTCGTCATTGACCAGGCTCTTTGAGCGCTCGCTGTAGTTCATGCCGAACTGCAGGCTCGACAGGCCGCTGTCCAGATCGCGCTTGGCGTCCAGGCGCAGGGCCTTCAGTTCGTCCTGAACCGTGGGCTTGTTCAGATAGCCGTCCTGGCCGCCGGCGATGATGTCGCCGCCCCAGCCTTGCGAGCTGGTCAGCTTGATCAGGCTCGGGTCGGCGTAGTTCAGGCTCGACTTGAAGATCGCGACGCCGTCGCCGTTCATCGTGAAGGACAGGTTGTCGGTCGCGCCGGTTCCCGCCCGGCCGGTGCCGGCATAGGTTTCCAGGATCATGTCGGTGCGTTCGACCTTGGACCAGCTGACGTCGCTGGTCAGGGTCCAGGCGTCGCCGACCAGAAGCTTGTTGTTCCAGCCCAGGGACTTGATCGTGCTGTCGCGGTCATTGCCGTCATTGCGGACCACGCCCTTGACGCCATTGAAGGTTCCGGCCGTGACGAAGCCGCCCTTGACCGTGGCGTTGGTCAGCGGAACGCCGCCCCAGACCAGCGGCAATTCAATGCCGCGCTGGATCTGGTGGTTCTTGAACTGCGAATAGAAGACGTCGAGCGACGAGGAGAAGCGGTCATTGGGCGCGAACTCCAGCACGCCGATGACGCCGTCGCGCTTGAGCATGCTGGATTGTACGTAGGGCTTGGCGCCGCCGAGGACCAGATTGCCCGACCCGTCGGTGGGATAGCCCCAGGCGTTCCAGCGCTCGGCCTGATAGGGCGACTCCATGTGGGCGTAGCCGATGGCGACGCCGACCTTACCGTCCATGAACTGGTCGATATACGAGATGTTGAAGCGGTTGCCGTGCGCCGAGGTGCCGGCGTTCAGGGCGCCGATATCGTTCCACTCGTAGCGCGCGCCGACGGCCAGGGCGCGCTTGCCGAAGGCCAGGGGGCGGACGGTGCGCAGATCGGCGGTGCCGGCCAGGCCCTGGCCGATCAAGCCGGCGTCGGGGGTCTTGTAGACCACAACGGCGCTCAGCAGTTCCGATGGATACTGGTCGAACTCGACGCCGCGATTGTCGCCGGTCGAAACCTGCTCGCGACCATTGAGCAGGGCGGTGGTGAAGTCCGGCGCCAGGCCGCGGATGCTGATGACCTGGCCGCGGCCGTCGAGGCGCTGGGCGGTCAGGCCGGGCAGGCGGGCGATCGACTCGGCGATCGAGACGTCCGGCAGCTTGCCGATGTCTTCGGCCGACACGGCCTCGACGATCGAGCTGGACTCTTTCTTGAGGGCGATCGCGCCTTCGATGCCGCGGCGGATGCCGGTGACGACGATTTCCTCGACGGCGGTCTTGTCGCCCGAGGCGGCGGTTGCGGTGGTTTGCTGGGCCTGCGCCAAGCCGGCGCTGGCGAACACGAGCGCCAAACCGGTCGCCGCGCCGCTCATCAGACGCGCACGGTTGCGCTGAAGTCTTGAGTTCATGGTCTCACCCTCCCTGTTCGGCTCTGCGCGTTTCTGACGCTGCGATCGGAGCCGTTGCCGCAAATTACTGCAAATTAATGAGATGTAATCAACACAAAAAAGCGCAACTCTGGCCACAGTCTCCGTGGCGGAGGGCGGATTTCTCGTCTGAGTGATGCAAAATTGCAGCCTGAGGCGCTGCCGTGGTGGTCATTGGTGTGAAGCAAGAACGTTGTAGCGATTGACAGGGGGCTCCCCGGTCTGCAAATTTATGCAAATTATTGCAATGGCGGAACCCGAAGCGGTCCGGCGTGCGGCTTAGGGGGAAACGATGTCGGCCTGGGGCTCCTGGCGACGACGGCTGGTTGGGATCGCGGCCGGCGGCCTGCTGTCAGCGGCCGGCGGCGTCGCGGCGTCGGCGCCGCTGGCGGCGACCTACTTGCAGCGCAAGGCGTCGGACGAGGTGATCTATTTCGTTCTGCCCGACCGGTTCGCCAACGGCGACGCCAGCAATGATCGTGGCGGCCTGACCGGCGGGCCGCTGGTCACGGGTTTTGATCCGGCCCGGGCCGGCTTCTATCACGGCGGCGATCTCAAGGGCCTGACCCAGCGCCTCGACTATATCCAGGGCCTGGGCGCGACGGCCGTCTGGCTGGCCCCGATCTTCCGCAACAAGCCTGTGCAGGGCGCGCCCGGCCACGAATCGGCGGCCCACCACGGCTACTGGATCACCGACTTCACCGACGTCGATCCGCATTTCGGCACGCGGGCCGATTTCAAGACCTTCGTCGACGCCGCCCATGCGCGGGGGATGAAGGTCTATATGGACATCATCGCCAACCACACCGCCGACGTCATCCGCTATCGCGAATGCCCGGCCAATGATTGCGGCTATCGCGGCAAGGCCGACTATCCCTACGCGACGCGCGGCGGTGTGACCGGCGCGGCGATCAATGACGGCTTTCAGGGCGACGGCGTGCGCACGGCCGGCAACTTCGCCAAACTGACCCGTCCCGACTACGCTTACACGCCCTATGTTCCGGCGGGCGAGCAGACGGTCAAGAAGCCGGCCTGGCTGAACGATCCGGCCTATTATCATAATCGCGGCGACAGCACGTTCGTCGGCGAGAGCTCGCTGCAAGGCGATTTCGCGGGGCTGGATGATCTGTTCACCGAAAACCCGCGCGTGGTGCAGGGCTTCATCGACATCTACGGCCAGTGGATCGACGATTTCGGGATCGACGGCTACCGGATCGACACCGCCCGCCATGTGAACCCCGCGTTCTGGCAGGCCTTCATCCCGGCCATGACGGCGCGGGCCAAGGCCAAGGGAATCGAGAACTTCCACATCTTCGGCGAGGTGTTCGACACCGACGTCGCGGCCCTGGCGCGGCATACCCGGGTCGACGGTTTTCCGGCGGTGCTGGATTTCGCCTTCCAGTCGGCGGTCACCGACATCGTCGCGGGCAAGGCCGGCACGGACCGGCTGGCGCGGGTGTTCGCCGGCGACGCGGTCTATGAGGGCGGCGCCGCGACCGCTCTGCAGCTGCCGACCTTCCTGGGCAATCACGACATGGGGCGGTTTGGGCATTTCGTGCTGCAGGCCAATCCCGACGTCTCCGACACCGAACTTCTGGATCGCGTGACCCTGGGCCATGCCCTGATGATGTTCTCGCGCGGGGTCCCAACGCTCTATTATGGCGACGAGCAGGGCTTTACCGGCGATGGCGGCTATGCTGACGCCCGTGAGGACATGTTCGCCAGCCAGGTCGCCAGCTACAACAACAACCGTCTGGTCGGGACCCGGGCCACGACCGCCACCGACAGTTTCCGGACCGATGGGCCGCTCTATCGCCGCATCGCCGAAATGGCCAAGATCCGATCGGCGCACGCCGGTCTGCGATCCGGCCGGCAGGTGGTGCGCGCCCAGAGCGACAAGCCCGGCCTGCTGGCCTTCTCGCGGATGGGCGACGAGGGCGAGTATCTGGTTGTCTTCAATACCGGCGCCACGCCGATCACCGCTCAGGTCGAGGTGGAAACACCCTCGCGCGCCTGGCGGTCGGTGCGGGGCGCCTGCGCCGGGAGCGTCAGCGCGCCCGGCAGCTATCGGGTCGAGGTCGGCCCGCTAGACTACGTGATCTGCGTTTCCGAGGGGCTACAGTGACGGTCAAGGTTCTTTCACGTCCGGCTGTGGAGTCCGCGATGGACGCCGACTGGTGGCGCGGCGCGGTGATCTATCAGGTCTATCCGCGCAGCTTCGCCGACTCCAACGGCGACGGCGTCGGCGATCTGCCGGGCGTCACCGCGCGGCTGGAGCACATCGCCTCGCTGGGCGTCGACGCCATCTGGCTGTCGCCGTTCTACAAGTCGCCGATGAAGGATTTCGGCTACGACGTCTCCGACTATGATGACGTCGATCCGATCTTCGGGACGCTCGTCGACTTTGATCGACTGGTCGAGCGTGCCCACGCCCTGGGGCTGAAGGTGATCATCGACCAGGTGTTTTCGCACACCTCCGATGAGCATCCGTGGTTCGAGGCCAGCCGGCAGGATCGCATCAATCCGTATGCGGACTGGTACGTCTGGGCCGACGCCAAGCCCGATGGCTCACCGCCCAGCAACTGGCAGTCGGTGTTTGGCGGCCCGGCCTGGACCTGGGACGCCCGGCGCGGCCAGTACTACATGCACAACTTCCTGGCCTCGCAGCCGCAGCTGAACGTGCACGCGCCCGCGGTGCAGGACGCCCTGCTGGCCAGCGCCAAGTTCTGGATCGATCGTGGGGTCGACGGTTTCCGCTTCGACGCCATCAATTTCTCGATGCATGACCCCGCCCTGACCGACAATCCGCCCCTGCCGCCCGGCGGCAAGCGCACGCGGCCGTTCGACTTCCAGGACAAGATCCACAATCAGAGCCACGCCGAGATCCCGGCGTTCCTGAGCCGGATTCGGAGCCTGACCGACGCCCACGGCGGGCGCTTTTCGGTGGCCGAGGTGGGCGGCGATCATGCCGATCGCGAGATGAAGCTGTTCACGACCGGCGAGGATCGTCTCAACAGCGCCTATGGCTTCCACTACCTCTATGCCGATCGGCTGACCGCCGACATGTGCCGACAGGGCGCGGCGATGTGGATGGGCGGGGACGGCGAGGGCTGGCCCTCCTGGACCTTTTCCAATCACGACGCGCCGCGGGCAGTGTCGCGCTGGGCCGAGGGGCGTGACCGCAAGGCCTTCGCCGAGATGGCGCTGCTTCTGCTGATCGCCCTGCGCGGCAATGTCTTTGTCTATCAAGGCGAAGAGCTGGGTCTGCCCCAGGCCGATGTGCCGTTCGATCGCCTGCGCGATCCCGAGGCGATCGCCAACTGGCCGCTGACCCTGGGTCGCGATGGCGCGCGCACGCCGATGCCCTGGATCTCGACCGCGCCCCATGCGGGGTTCTCGACCGTCGAGCCCTGGTTGCCGGTGGATCCGGCCCATCTCCCACTGGCCGTCGACGCCCAGGAGGCTGATCCGGCGTCCACGTTGAACGTTGCGCGGCGACTGATCGCCTTGCGCCGAACCTATTGGGCCCTGCGGACCGGCGGCGTGAGCTTTGTCGAGACCAACACGCCGCTGCTGATCTTCGAGCGCGGCGAAGGGAGCGAGGCCCTGCTGTTCGCCTTCAATCTCGGCCACGAGGCCGTCGCCTGGGCTCTGCCGCACGGCTGGGCCGTGGTGGAAAGCGTGAATCTGACGGAGGCAGGCGTCGTGCCGCCCTGCGGCGGGCTGATGGCGAGGAAAACCTAGGCGCCGGGTGAATGCCCCTCAAAATCCACTCTCCCCGGCGAAGGCCGGGGAGAGCGGAGGATTTGGAGAGCTAACCCCCGCAGCTTTCCCGGATGATCAGGTCGGTCGGCACGCGTTCGGAGCGGCTGGCCTTGTCGCCACTAGCGTCCAGCAGCTTTGACACCATCAATCGGCCGGCCTTGGCCGTGTCCTGAGCGATGGTGCTGAGGGCGGGGCTGCTGTAGCGGGCGAACGGTACGTTGTCGAAGCCCACCACCGAGACGTCGCCGGGCACGGACAGTCCGGCATGTTTCAGGGCGCGGATGGCGCCCAGGGCGATCAGGTCGGAGGCCGCCACGACGCCGTCGAAGGCGACGCCGCGGTGGATCAGGGAATCGATCGCCGACTCGGCCGACTCGACCTCGAAATGGGCCGGGACGATCAGGTCAGGATCGACGCCCAGCTTCTGGTGCTCCAGCGCGTCCAGATAGCCCCGGTGGCGCTGCATGGCCTCGGGCGCCTCGGTGTCGCCCAGGAAGACGATGCGCTTACGGCCCAGCCGCGCCAGGTGCAGCGTCGCGCGACGCCCGCCCATCGGGTTGTCGCTGCCGACCGAGCAATAGTTCTGGTCAGGCAGTTGCGCGCCCCAGACCACGAACCGGCCCTCGGTCTCGGCCAGGCGGTTGAAGGCGGTGTGCAGGGAGCTCTGCCCCAGGAAGATCACCCCTTCGGCTCGGCTGGTGGTCATGGCCACCGACAGGTCGTCAAAATTGCCGGGGGCGATGTGGCTGAGCAGGATATCGCAACCGCGCTCGCTGGCGGCCTCGCCGACCCCGGCCAGCAGTTCGAGGAAGAACGGGTCGGACATGCCGCTGTCGCGGCCCTGCGGGCGGGGCACGACGATGGCGATCGTCGCCTCGGCCCCGATCGGGCCGGCCGGCATGTAGCGGCGGAACGGATAGTCCATCTCGCGCGCCAGTTTCCAGATCGCCTGCTTGGTGCGCTTGTTGACGGCCGGACTGTCGTTCAGCGCCCGCGAGGCGGTGGAGATCGAGACGCCGGCGATCTTGGCCAGGTCTTCCAGCCGGGTGGCGCCCTTGCTCATGCGGGGTTTCCGTCGACTGCAAATTTTGCCGCAAAAGTTTTCATAGGTCTCTTTAGGCGCGGGCGGGGAAGCTTGGCAAGTCGCTCGACCGGCCTTCGCGGTGGGTCATATCTCTGCAAATTTATGGAAATATTTGCGGATAGCGAATAGGGTTTTCGCCGCCGCTAGCCTTATAGAAGTGGCTATTAGGCCATGGTTCGGCCGGTTTAGGTCCTGAAAATTGGCGCAAATCTTTGAAAGGCCGATTGCGCATCCCGACCTGACATGCGCAACTACCCTCCACGAAACTGCATGAAAAAACTTGCGCATCACCGGCATGAACCGGCGGGCGATCGGGGGAAGCGGATGACCAAGAGCCGGCTAAGTCTGTTCCAGATCTGGAACATGTGCTTTGGGTTCTTCGGGATCCAGATCGGCTTTGGCCTGCAGAACGCCAATGCCAGCCGCATCTTCCAGACCCTCGGCGCGGATGTGAACGACCTGGCGATCCTGTGGATCGCCGCGCCCGCCACCGGCCTGCTGGTCCAGCCGATTATCGGCTATTTCAGCGACAAGACCTGGGGCCGCCTGGGCCGTCGCCGACCTTACTTCTTCTGGGGCGCGATCCTGACCAGCGCCGCCCTGCTGGTCATGCCCAATGCGCCGGTCCTGTGGATCGCGGCGGCGACCCTGTGGATCATGGACGCTTCGATCAACATCACCATGGAGCCGTTCCGGGCCTTTGTCGGCGACCAGCTGCCGGAAGACCAGCGCACCACCGGCTATGCGATGCAGAGCTTCTTCATCGGCACGGGCGCGGTCCTGGCCTCGGCCCTGCCTTGGATCCTGACCAACGGCTTTCACCTGGCCAACACCGCCCCGGCGGGCGCGGTGCCGGACGCCGTGCGGATCGCCTTCTACACCGGCGGCGCGGGCCTGCTGCTGGCCGTGATGTGGACGGTCTTCACGACGCGGGAATACAGCCCCGAGCAGGTCGAGGCCTTCGAGGCCCAGCGCCTGGCGGCCCTGCCGCCTGAGGACCGGATTGTCGTACCGAAGGCCGATCGGTCCGCGCGCGCCTTGCTGACCGGCGGTCTGGTCTGGGCGCTCGCCGGCGCGGTCGCCGCCGCCTTGATCTTCGCGGTCAAGCTGGAGAAGGAGCTCTATGTCCTGGCCGCCCTGGTCGCCGGTTTCGGCCTCTGCCAAGTGGTCGCCGCCGGTTTCAAGCGTCAGGGCGGAACGGCCAATGGCTTCCTGGAGGTGATCGAAGACCTGTTCGCCATGCCCGCCACCATGAAGCAACTGGCCCTGGTGCAGTTCTTCTCGTGGTTTGGCCTGTTCGCCATGTGGATCTACACCACGGCGGCGGTGACGGCGTTTCACTATCACGCCAGCGATCCGACCTCGGCGGCCTACAATGCCGGCGCCGACTGGGTGGGCGTGCTGTTCGCCGCCTATAACGGCGTCGCGGCAATCGCCGCCCTGATCATCCCGGTCCTGGCCCGCGCCACCAGTCGCAAGACCAGCCACGCGATCAATCTCGGCCTCGGCGGTCTGGGGCTGTTGTCGATCCCCTTCATCAAGGACCCGGGCCTGCTGTGGATCTCGATGATCGGCGTCGGCTTCGCCTGGAGCTCGATCCTGTCGGCCCCCTATTCGATCCTGGCCGGGGCCCTCCCGGCCCGGAAGATGGGCGTCTATATGGGCATCTTCAATTTCTTCATCGTCATCCCGCAGCTGCTGGCCGCCACCGTGCTGGGCGTGCTGCTGAAGACCTTTTTCGGCGGTCAGGCGATCTACGCCCTGGTGCTGGGGGCGGGGGCGTTCTTCCTCGCCGCGATCAGCGTGTTCGCCGTCACCGATCCCGATGAGGTCAAGACGCTCGCGCGCGTCTGATCCCTCCCTCCATGCAAGAGGCAATCCCCATGCGTATGATCAAGATCCTCGCCCTGACCACGGCCGCGGTTTGCGCCCTGAGCGCCGGCTCCGCCTTTGCTGAGACCGCCCCGGGCGCCCCCGGCGCGCCGTCGACCTGGGCCTATGCGGCCAAGACCGGGGTCGGCGCGTCCTACGAGGCCTATGTCGACGGCGCCTACAAGGACGGCGGCCGCACGGGCGTGGTCTCCAAGGTGTGGTTCTCGATCGCCGACGGCGTGCTGACCGAGACCATGTATGGCCTGATCCACCAGGCGCAGATCAAGCAGCTGCGCTTCGCCGTCCAGACCCCGACGGGCCTCGCCGTCGAAGGTTCCGACACCACGGCCAAGACCGAATATCTGCATCTCGACGCCGCCGGCCGGCCGCTGTCGCCGGCCTACAAGATCACCACCACCGACAAGCAGGGCCGCTTTGTGATCGAAAAGCGGATCTTCACCGATCCCGACCGACAGGCGCTGTTCCTGCGGGTGACGGTGCGGGCGCTGAAGGGGCCGGTGACGCCCTATCTGCTGCTAGAGCCGCACATGGCCAACACCGGCTCGGGCGACGCGGGCGCGGCCAGCCCGACGGCGCTGACCGCCAACGAGGCGAGCGTGTTCCTGACTCTGAAGGGCTCCAAGCCCTTCGCCGCCGCCAGCGCCGGCTTTCTCGGCGCGTCCGATGGCCTCACCGACCTGAAGGCGGACGGCAAGCTCGACAACCTCTATGCCAGCACGGACGCGGATCGCGGGGCGATCATGCTGACCGGCCAGCTGCCGACGATCACAGCGGGCGAGGTCACCCTCGACTACGCCATCGGCTTTGGTCCGACCGCCGCCGCCAGCGCCAAGGCGGCCAAGGGCGCCTTGAAGACCGGCTATGCCGAGGTTCTGGCCCGCTACAATGGCGAGGGCGCCCGGGTCGGTTGGGAGGACTATCTGGCCTCGCTGACCGAACTCCCGCGCCTGCGCGCGGCGTCGATGGACGGCGGCCGGCTGGTCCAGGCCAGCGCCATGATGCTGAAGGTGCAGGAAGACCGCACCTATGCCGGCGCGCTGATCGCTTCGTTGTCCAATCCCTGGGGTGACAGTGTCGACGCCTCCAAGCCCTCGACCGGCTACAAGGCCGTCTGGCCGCGCGACTTTTACCAATGCGCCATGGCCCTGGCCGCCCTGGGCGACAAGCAGACGCCGCTGGCCGCCTTCCACTATCTGCCGACGGTGCAGGTCGGCCCCAAGACCAAAGGCAATACCGGCGTGGGGGGCTGGTTCCAGCAGAAGTCCCAGGTGGACGGCACGCCCGAATGGGTCGGGGTCCAGTTGGACCAGACGGCCATGCCGATCATGCTGGGCTGGAAGCTGTGGAAGCAGGGCTGGCTGTCCGACGCCGAGCTGAAGACCTATTACGCCCGGATGATCAAGCCGGCCGCCGACTTCCTGGTCGCGGGCGGCACGGTGGGGCTGGACTGGAACCACGCGACGATCACCCCGCCCTTCACCCAGCAGGAGCGCTGGGAAGAGCAGGGCGGCTATTCGCCCTCGACCACGGCGGCGGTGATCGCGGGCCTGGTGGTGGCGGGCGACATCGCCGACCTGGCGGGCGACGCTGCTTCGGCCGCCCGCTATCGCGCCACGGCGGATGACTATTCGGCCAGGGTCGATAGTCTGATGGTCACCACCAAGGGCGCGCTGGGCGACGGCCACTACTTCCTGCGGCTCAACAGCGACCAGGACCCCGACAACAAGAGCACGGTGGAGTCGCGCAACGGCCAGGATCCGGTCCCCGAGGACAAGATGCTGGACGGCGGGTTCCTGGAACTGGTCCGCTACGGCGTCCGGCGGGCCGACGACCCCGCCGTTCTCGCCTCGCTGCCGGAGCTGGACGACGAGTCGATGGCCGACCTCTATCGGGTCCGCTACGGCTTCACCTTCGCGGGCGAGACGGGCAGCTTCCCCGGCTGGCGGCGCTATGGCGTCGACGGCTATGGCGAGGACACCCAGACCGGGGGCAATTACGGGGCGGGCGGTCGGATGGCGCCCGGGCAGCGCGGCCGGGTGTGGCCGATCTTCACCGGCGAGCGCGGTCACTATGAACTGGCCCGCCTCACCCTGCACGGCAAGCCGGCGCCCGGCGCCCTGGAGCCGATCCGCCGCACCTATGTTCGGGCGATGGAGCTGTTCGCCAATGAGGGCCTGCTGATTCCCGAACAGGTCTGGGACGGGGTCGGCGTCGAAGGGGCGCACGACTATCGGCGCGGCGAGGGCACGGATTCGGCGACGCCCCTGGCCTGGTCGCACGCCGAGTACATCAAGCTGCTGCGGTCGGTGGCCGACGGCGTGGTCTGGGACAGTTACGCCCCGGTCAAGGCCCGCTACGGGCGGTAGGCTAACCCGATGCGAGTATGGTCATAGTGTCGCGCTCGATCACGGTTAACGCGTGATTAGGATTCATTGACGATGACTGATGGGCAATTTCCGCGCGTCAGGAGTCCCCAGCCATGTCCGCGTTCCGTCGTTTGACGATCGCCTGGAAACTGATCCTGGTCGCCGGCCTGGCCATCGGCCTGCTGCTGATCGCCGCCGCTGTCGCGGTGTCTTCGCACACCGGCGCCATCGTCTCGGGTCTCACCAATCAATATGCCGGCGCGGTCGCCGACGAGGCCATCGACCAGGTTCGAGCGGACATCAATTCCGCCGCCGCCGCAGCCGGCGCCATGCGCGGCTCGCTGGCCTCGACGCATGAAGCCGGACTGGTTGACCGTGACAAGTTCATGGCCATCGTCAAGCAAAACGCCCTGGCCACCAACAGCGTGATGGGCGCCTGGTTCATGGCCGAGCCCAATGCGCTGGATGGCAAGGACGCCGAGTTCGTCGGCAACGTCGCCATGGCCTCGAACAAGGACGGCCGTTTCTCGGTCTACTGGGTCAATAAGAACGGCGCCCCGAACCTGGAGGCCCAGTCGGACGGCTCTGATTTCGTCGAAAGCTACTACACAGGGCCGGCCCAATCGGGAAAGCCAGCCTTGACCGAACCATATTTCGAGGACGTGGGCGGCGTCCAGGTGGCCATGGCCTCGGTCGCCCTTCCTGTGACGTCAGGTGGAAAGCTGATCGGCGTCGCTGGCCTGGACATGTCGCTGGACAACCTCTCCAGGGCCCTGGGCGCCTTGCATCCGCTGGAGGGTGGCCGCGTGATGCTGGTGTCTGGCGGCGGTCAATGGGTGGCCCATCCGGATCCGGCCTTACGCATGAAGGCCTATGCCGATGAGGGGGCCGACGCGGTCAAGGCCGTGCTCGGCGGCGGCGAGGCCGTCCAGATCAAGGGCGTCAAGGCCGGCGACGTTGCGATGCTGCGGATCGTCCGCCCGATCGCCATGCCTGCCCTCAACACCACCTGGGCCCTGATCATGGACGTCCCGGTGGCGGCGATCACCGGTCCGGCGGACAAGCTGGCTCGGATCCTGTTCATCGGCGGCGCCCTGATCACGCTGGCGGTTCTGGTCGCCCTGTTCCTGGCCAGCGCCACCTTGGTACGCGCGCCTTTGGCCGGTCTGACCCGGTCGGTCGACGCGCTGAGCGCCGGCCGCTACGACCAGCCGGTGGCGGGTGTCGCCGGCGGCGACGAGATCGGTGCGATCGCCCGCGCCCTCGACGGGTTCCGCCACGATCTTGCCGACGGCCAGCGCCGTCGGACCGAACAGGACGCCGAGCGAGCGCTCGCCGAGGTCGAACGCCAACGCCACGAACAGGCAGCCGAAGCCCACGCCCAAGCCCAGGCCAACGCCGTCACGGCGCTGGGTGAGGGGATGGAAAAACTGGCCGACGGCGACTTGATCTGGCGCATGCGCGAGGACGATTTCGCCGTCGACACCCGCAAGATGCCGCGCGACTTCAACATCGCCGTCGAGAGCCTGCAGACGACGATGGCGGGCATCCTGACCGCCGCGCGCAGTATCCGCGCCGGTTGCGCCGAGATCAGCAACGCTTCCGACGATTTGGCGCAGCGCACCGAGCGTGGGGCCGCGGGACTGGAACAGACCGCGGCGGCGCTCGACCAGATCACCTCGACCGTGGCGCGCAGCTCCGAAGGCGCCGAGCGGGCCCGCCAGGTGACGCTGAGCGCCAAGGCCAATGCAGAGCGCAGCGGCGCGGTGGTCAAGGAGGCCGTCGAGGCCATGGGCGGCATCGAGCGGTCCTCGCACGAGATCACCAATATTATCGGCGTCATCGACGAGATCGCCTTCCAGACCAATCTTCTGGCCCTCAACGCCGGCGTTGAGGCCGCGCGGGCCGGCGACGCCGGCCGGGGCTTCGCCGTCGTCGCCCAGGAGGTCCGGGCCCTGGCCCAGCGCTCCGCCGACGCCGCCAAGCAGATCAAGACCCTGATCCGCACTTCCACCGAGCAGGTCGGACGGGGCGTGCGCCTAGTGGGCGAGACCGGCGACACGCTTGACCAGATCCTGGTTCAGGTCGTCGAAATCAATGATCTGGTCGGCGAGATCGCCTCGTCGTCCAAGGAACAGGCTGTCGGTTTGGCGGAGGTCAATCAGGCCGTGAACCAGATGGACCAGGTGACCCAGCAGAACGCCGCCATGGTCGAGCAATCCACGGCCGCCAGCCACGCCCTGGCCAGCGAGGCCGCGGAACTGGAGCGTCTGGTCGGCCGCTTCCAGGTCGGGGCTGAGGTCCATGACCTGCGCCCGCAAGCGCCGTCGCGGCCCGCGCCGCGTCCGACGGCCGCCCCATCCCGCGAAAGCTTCCGCCAGCGCTATGTCCAGGGCGCCAACGCCCTGAAGGTCGCGCCGAGCTCACGTCCGGGGGCGTGGGAGGAGTTCTAGGCGCGCGCCCCTCGCAAACCATCCTGAACGCGCTATATCCCCGCCATGGCTGAAGCTTTCAACGACAAGACCCTCGCCCCCGGCTTCCTGAACCAGGACAAGGCCGCCCGCTACGCCGAGCTGGCCGACGAGATCGCCTCGGTGCTGGATGGCGAACCCAATCTGACGGCCCGGATGGCGACCGTGGCCTCGATGCTGGCCAGCAGTTTCGATCACTATTTCTGGACCGGCTTCTATGTCGTCGATCCCGATAAGCCGCGCGAGCTGGTGGTGGGCCCCTATCAGGGTAGTCTTGGCTGCCTGCGCATCGCCTTTGGTCGGGGCGTTTGCGGCGCGGCGGCGGAGACGGGGCAAACCCAGCGGGTGGCCGACGTCCACGCCTTTCCCGGCCACATCGCCTGCGACAGCCGGTCCGAAAGCGAGATCGTCGTTC
This sequence comes from Alphaproteobacteria bacterium, assembly GCA_018895795.1. Classification (GTDB taxonomy): domain Bacteria; phylum Pseudomonadota; class Alphaproteobacteria; order Caulobacterales; family Caulobacteraceae; genus Caulobacter. The sequence continues at coordinate 12,349 of JAHINZ010000472.1, read as the reverse complement.
CCGTGTTCGATGCGACCGGCGCGCTGCTGGCCGTGTTCGACGTGGATTCCGATCGCCCGGCGGCCTTCGACGCGATCGACCAGGACGGTATCGAGCGGATTCTGAGGGCCACCTTCCTCTGATCTGGCCCGTGGGTTGCAGTCCGGCTCTCCACTCTTCTCTAACCGCTTCGGTTTAGGACAGGTGGATCATGCTAGACGTCGAAACCCTGCACCCGAGCCGTCTGACGTCAGAGGACACCGCGCTCTGGCGCGATATGATGGCCGCCGAGCCGGCGTTCCACAGTCCGTTGCTGGGCCCGGATTTCACCCAGGCTGTCGGCCGGGTGCGCGAGGATGCGCGGGTGGCGATCATCCGTCGGGCGGGCGAAACCCTGGGGTTCCTGCCGCACCATCGCCGTTCCGGCGGATTGGCGCGCGCGATCGGTTCGCCCCTGTCGGACTATCATGGCATCGTGTCGCGACCCGATCCCGGCTTCCGGGCCGAAGACGTCCTGCGCGCCGCCGATCTGAGCGTGTTTCGCTATACTGGCCTGATCGATCCGTTCGGCGTGTTCGGCGGCGTCGGCGAGCCGCAATCGGCCTTCGTGATCGCGCCTGAAGGCGCGTCGGACGACTATCTCGAGACCGTGCGGGCCGCCAGTCCCAAGAAGATCAAGAACTATCGTCGGCTGGACCACAAGCTGGGCCGCGAGATGGGTGAGGTGCGCCTGGTCGCGCCCGATCCCTCGCGTCAGGCTTTTGACCTGCTGATCGCCTGGAAGCGCGAACAGCTGCAACGGACGGGCCTGCACGACTTCCTGCGTCCGGCCTGGACCAACGGTCTGCTGGTCGACCTGTTCGAACGCCGGACCGGAGACTTCCAGGGGCTGATGATCGGTCTCTACGCAGGCGACGAACTGGTCGCCGGCCATTTCGGCGTGCGGTCGGGGAGCGTCTACCACCCCTGGATCGCCTCGACCAATCCGGCCTTCGGCGCCTGGTCGCCCGGCCAGCTGTTCTTCCCGCGCGCCATCGCGGCGATGTCGGACCTGGGTCTGACCCATTACGATCTCGGCCCCGGCCATGATCACTACAAGCGCACCTACGCCCTGACCCAGGTCACGGCGATGGACGGCGCCGTCACCGCCCCGAGCGTCGCGGGCCGGATGGCGAGCTCGGTCGAGGGAGCCTGGACGCTGGCGGGCGGTCGCGGCCCTGGCTTGGTCGGCAAGCTGCGGCGGCGCATGGACGCCATCGCCAGTGTCGAACTCACGGTCGGCGGTCGCATGCGCGGCCTGGTCGACGCGGTCGCCGGCCAATCCCGCCGCCGCAACGGCGCGCACGAGGCCGGCTGATGGCGCATGTGACGGTGATGATCCCGACCCAGAGACGGCTCGGCGGTCTGGCCGTCGCGGTTCGCTCGGTGCTGGCTCAGCGGGGCGTGGATTTCGCCGCGCTTGAGATCGTCGTCGTCGACAATGATCAGGTGGCTTCGGCCCAGGCGGCCGTCGCCGTCCTGGCCGACGGGGCGGTCTGCCCCGTGCACTATGTTCACGAGCCGCAGGCCGGCGTGGCCAATGCCCGCAACGCCGGCATGGCCCGGGCCACGGGCGCCTTGATCGCCTTTCTGGATGATGACGAGGAAGCGCCCGAAGGCTGGCTGGCGGCGTTGCTGTCGGCTCAGGTCCGCTATGCGGCCGACGTCGTGTTCGGACCCGTCCGGGCGCGGGCGCCCGAAAGAATCGTCGCGCATCGCGCCTATCTGGAACGGTTCTTCTCGCGCCTGGGCCCGGCCGAACCGGGCGTCATCGACCACTATTACGGCTGCGGCGACAGTCTGTTGCGCCGCGCCGCCTTGCCCGATCCCGTTTCGCCGTTCGCCGTCGAGCGCAACCAGATCGGCGGCGAGGACGACATGCTGTTTGGCCAGATGCGGGCCCGTGGCGCGCGCTTCGCCTGGGAGCCCGCGGCCTGGGTCTGGGAAGACCCCGCGCCCGAGCGGCTGGCGCTGGACTATACGATCGCCCGCGCCTTCGCCTACGGCCAGGGTCCTTCGGCCCATTGCGCGGCGGCCACGCCGCCTGATCGGGCGGGCGTGGTCCGGTGGATGGCCATTGGCCTTGGTCAGGCGGCGGTGTTCGGCGTGGTGGCCGGCTTCAAGTGGCTGACGCGATCGGCCGATCGGGCGCAATGGCTCGACAAGGCCGCGCGCGGCCTGGGCAAGGCCCTGTGGTGGGGGCCTTTCAAGATCCAATTCTATGGACGCACGGCGTGAGTTTGACGGCATGACCCTGATCACCGATTGGACACCCGAGAAAGCCAAGGCCTTTGGCCGCGAGAATCTGGCCTTCCGACACGGTCTGCATGAGCGGCCGATGTTCGATGACGAGGGCTTGGCTCGCCTGCTGGATCTCTATCCGCGCGACCAATTGGGCGTGTTCACTATGGGCGAAGATCCCAAGGCCTGGACCACCTGGCGCAAGGGCGCCGCCGGCAATCTGACCGGCGATCAACTGCTGGACGCCGCAAAGAGCGGCCGCATCTGGTTGAACCTGCGTCACACCAACGATCACCTGCCGGACTACGCCGCCCTGGGTGACGAGATCTTCGCCGAGAAGGCGGCTCACGTTCCCGGCCTGCGGGCTTTCAAGCGCGACCTGGGCATGCTGATCAGCTCGGCGGACGCCCAGGTGTTCTATCATCTGGACGTGCCGCTGGTGTCGCTGTGGCAGCTGCGCGGCCAGAAGAAAGTCTGGGTGTATCCGGTCGCCGATCCCTATGTCGGCGAGCTGGACCTGGAAAAGATCGTGCTGCGCGAGACCGCCGAGCAATTCGCCTTCGACCCCGCGTGGGACAAGGGCGCGACCGCCTATGACCTGACTCCGGGGACGATGGTCACCTGGAAGCAGAACGCGCCGCACAGGATCGAGAACGGCCCGATGCTGAACGTGTCGCTCTCCATCGAGTTCATGACCCCGCCGGCCTTGCTGCGGGCCAATATCATCTACGCCAACGGCGTGCTGCGTCGCCGCCTCGGCGCCCGGCCGCGCATCCAGAGCGGGTTTGGCCCGGTGGCCCTGGGCAAGCTGGCCGTGGCGCGCGGGGCCAAGGCGCTGAATTTACAGACGCCGCATGTGCGTCATTTGCCGGTCACCTTCGGCCTTGATGCGGGCCGGCCTGGCGTTCTGGTCGAGCAGCCCCGCGCCTAGCGCTTGCCGCCGCGCCCGCTTCATCGCAGAAGAGGGTGATGAGTCAGGCAGTCACGATTGAACTGGGCGAGGGCGCGGAACACGACGCCCGCGCATTGCGCGACGCCTTCGGGTGCTTCACGACAGGGGTGACGGTGGTGACCACCGTCGGCGCGGACGGGCGCAAGGTGGGGCTGACGGCCAATTCCTTTACGTCCGTGTCGCTGGATCCGCCCCTGGCCCTGATCTGCGTCGATCTGAAATCCAGCAGCCTGCCCTGGCTGGACGCCGCCGGCGTCTTCGCGGTCAATGTCCTGCCCGCCGAGCAGCAGGCTCTGGCCAGCAACTTCGTGCGCAAGGACGTGGATCGCTTCGCCGGCGTCGAGACCGAAACCTGGCGCACCGGGGTTCCGATCCTGTCGGGCTGCATGGCCAATTTCGAGTGCGAGACCCATCATGTCTTCGACGCTGGGGATCATCGGGTCTATGTCGGGCGGGTGGTGAAACTGCGATACGATCCCGATCACGAACCGCTGGTCTATCTCCAGGGCCGGTTCAGGCGGGTTCACGTCGACGCTGAATAGCAGGTGGGTTTTGCGCGATACGGCGCGAACCTTGGAATGCTACTGACGCGAAAAACAAGATTAGGGAGCGCTTCATGCGAGACATCGCCCATTTCGTGAACGGTCAAACCCTCGTCGGCGCCTCCGGGCGTTTCGGCGACGTCTACAACCCCAACACCGGCGAGGTGCAGGCTCGCGTGCAACTGGCGACAGCCGATGAGCTGGACGCCGCCGTCCAGCTGGCCGCCAAGGCCCAGATCGGCTGGGCCGCCACCAATCCCCAGCGCCGCGCCCGAGTGATGTTCGAGTTCAAACGCTTGCTCGAGCGCGACATGAACAGCCTGGCCGAAATCCTGTCGTCCGAGCACGGCAAGGTGATCGCCGACTCCAAGGGCGACCTTCAGCGGGGTCTGGAGGTGATCGAGTTCGCTTGCGGTATCCCCCATATCCTCAAGGGCGAATACACCGAGGGCGCCGGCCCCGGCATCGACGTCTATTCGATGCGCCAGCCGCTGGGCGTCTGCGCGGGGATCACGCCGTTCAACTTCCCGGCCATGATCCCGATGTGGATGTTCGGCATCTCGATCGCCGTCGGCAACACCTTCATCCTCAAGCCGTCGGAGAAGGATCCGACCGTGCCGGTCAAGCTGGCCGAGCTGATGATGGAAGCCGGCGCGCCCGCGGGCGTGCTGAACGTCGTGCACGGCGACAAGGTCTGCGTCGACGCCATCCTGACTCACCCCTTGATCCGGGCGGTCAGCTTCGTCGGCAGCTCCGACATCGCCCACTATGTCTATCAGACCGGCACGGCGCACGGGAAACGCGTCCAGGCCATGGGCGGCGCCAAGAACCACGGCGTGGTCCTGCCCGACGCCGACCTGGATCAGGTGGTCAAGGACCTGTCGGGCGCGGCTTTCGGTTCGGCGGGCGAGCGCTGCATGGCCCTGCCGGTGGTGGTGCCGGTCGGCAAGAAGACCGCCGATGAGCTGCGCGAGCGCATGGTCGCCGAGATCGAGACCCTGCAGATCGGGGTTTCCAGCGACCCGGCCGCGCACTACGGCCCGGTGGTCAGCGCCGCCCATCGCGACAAGATCGCCGACTATATCCGTATCGGCGTCGAGGAAGGCGCCGAGCTGGTGGTCGATGGCCGCGACTTTGCCCTTCAGGGCTTCGAGAAGGGCTTCTTCATCGGCCCGTCGCTGTTCGACAACGTCAAGAAGGGTATGAAGACCTATCAGGAAGAGATCTTCGGTCCCGTCCTGCAGATGGTTCGCGCCGAGAGCTTCGAGGAGGCCCTCAGCCTGCCCAGCGAGCACCCTTACGGCAATGGCGTGGCCATCTTCACCCGCAACGGCCGGGCCGCGCGCGAGTTCGCCAGCCGGGTTAATGTCGGCATGGTCGGCATCAATGTGCCGATCCCGGTGCCAGTGGCCTATCACACCTTCGGCGGCTGGAAGCGCAGCGCCTTCGGCGACACCAACCAGCACGGTGTCGAGGGCGTGAAGTTCTACACCAAGGTCAAGACCGTCACGGCCCGCTGGCCCGAGGGTGAGACCGAGGACAGCGCCTTCGTCATCCCGACCATGAAATAGAGGCGGGCGGGGAGGGGCATGACGATGATCAGAACCTCTCCCGCCATCGTCGCGATCGCCATGGGTCTGGCGGCGTCCACCGCCGCCCTGGCCGCGCCGCGCGCGGCGGATCTCACCCTCGTCGGCCAGTATGGCGAGGCGACCGCGCCCTTGACCCTGTTCGAGCGCGACGGCGCGCTGTTCATCGACGGGGCGGGACGGTCGGCGGCGCGCCTGGTTCCCGAGGGCGTGCGACTCTATCGGGTGGAGGGCGGCGGCGCGCTGAAGGTCGTCACGCGCGGGGTTCGGCTGGACGGGGCGCTGCTGCGGCGGCGTGACTTCGGGGCCGAGGTCCAGGCGGGCATCCGCAAGGCCGTACGCGCCGATTCCGCGACCTTGAGAGCTCGCGCCCTGGCCGCTGCGCCGCCGGTCGAGACGGCGGAGCATCGGCCCGCCGATCTGGTCGACCTGGCGACGCTCGATCCCACGATCCGCTTCGACATCCGCTATGCGACGCGCGACAATTTCATGGGCTTGAAGCTCTATGAGCGTCCGGCGGCCTATTTGCAGCGGCCGGCCGCCCAGGCCCTGGGGCGTGTTCAGAAGGCGCTAGAGGTCCAGGGCTACGGTCTGCTGATCCATGACGCCTACCGGCCCTGGTTCGTCACCTGGCTGTTCTGGGAGGCGACCCCGCCGGAGCGCCACATGTTTGTCGCCGACCCCGCCAAGGGGTCGCGCCACAATCGCGGCTGCGCGGTCGACCTGACCCTGTATGATCTGAAGACCGGACAGCCGGTCGAGATGCCGGGCCGATATGACGAGATGTCGGGCCGTTCCTATGCCGACTTCGTCGGCGGAACGTCGGCGCAGCGCGCTCATCGACAGGTCCTGCGCGACGCCATGGTCGCCGAAGGGTTCGAGGTCTATCCCGAGGAGTGGTGGCATTTCGACTACCGCGACTGGCGCGGTTACGGCATCGGGACCGAGACCTTCACGCGGCTGGCCGCTGCGGGGCGCTGAGTCATCCGGCGCGGGGGCGCCAGGCCAGAACATCGGCGCTGTGGCCCACGCCCAGCTTGGCGCAATCATGCTTCAGCGGACAGGCCCCGCACTTGGGCGCCTCGTGCGGGCACAGCATCTGGCCCAGGCCCCGCTTCATCAGCCAGTGCAGCTCGAACAGATCATCGGCGGTCCAGGCGCCGGGCGCCAGGCTCATCAGCCCATGATAGGTGTGCGTGGTATCCCCCGGACCCACCAGGCCGATGCGCTTGGCGACGCGGTCGACATGGGTGTCGACGACCAGCGATCGCATGGCCAGGTCGCTGAAGTTCAGCACGCTGGCCGCCACCTTCACGCCCACGCCGGGCAGGCTTTGCAGTTCGTGGCGCGCCGCGTCGACGGTGAGGGCTTTGAGGTGGCTCAGCGACAGCCAACCGATCCGGTCCTGGATCATCCGCAGCGCCATCGGCAAGCGGCGCGCCTTGTCCCACGGCTGGGTGACGTCGTGGAGAATTTCCAGCAGATGGGCTTCGGTGGCCTGGGCCAGATCCTCCCAACACTTGAACGCCGCGCGCAGACGCAGGAAGGCCGCCCAGGACACTGCGTCGGGCGTGCCGCCGCTGATCGACGACTTCACCAATTGCGAGATCGGGTCCATCCGCGCCACCGGTCGCTGCGGCCCAAATTCGCACAGCAGCGCGTCGCGCAGGCTTTCCAGGGGCGAGCGGGACAAACCAAGGGACAGCTGCATGGGATCGCGCTCCGGAACATAATGAGAACATTAGGCCGGGCGCGTCGGATTGTCCACAGGCTGTGACTAGTGCGGGGTGCGTCCCCACAGGGCGGTCACGCGTCGCCGCAAGCGTTGGAGCGCCACGCGCACCGGCGTGGGCGGGGGGATCGGGTCGGGCCGTTCGTCCTGAGGAAGTTCGACGCCGGCGAAGCGGGTGATCAACAGGCGAAGCTGGGGCTCCTGGACCGCCAGCGCCGCCTCGACCGGGCTCATCCATTCCAAGACGCGCTGACCTTTTTCGGGCCAGGTCTGATGCTCTCCGGTCACCTGCAGGGGAAAGACGTCCACTTTCACCAACCGCGCCGCGCCGCTGCGCATGCGTTTGAGATATTCATACTCGCCGACCGCGCCCTCAAGGATGACGCCGTCCAGTCCGGCCTCCTCATAGGCTTCCTGGGCGGCGGCCTGATAATCGGACTTGCCCTTCATCGGCCAGCCCTTGGGGATGACCCAGCGGCGCGTCTCTCGGGACGAAACGAGCAAGATCCGCAGATCGTCACCGAGCCCCCGCCAGGGCAGGGCGGCGACCTGACGGCGCTTGCCGCCTGTCTTGGCCTTGCCTTGGCTGTTGCTCCGCTTGCCCGTCGTGTCTGTCACGTCATCCAGAACCTGAGTGAATAATCACAATCATGCTGGCCTGCGTCACAGGCCGGTTGGTGGCGCTCGCCGCCCCGCGCCGCCATCGACAATAACGCGCCCAGTCCGGCGAGTCGTCGAGGCCGCAATACCGATGTCTCCGCTCGCTTGCCGCCGAAGCGACCAACGCGTCGCCGCATGATATATCCGTAAGCGGACCTTTTTGGGGCGACCGGAGCCCTATAGGACTGGGGGCGAGTCCTGTCCAATAAACTTGCGCGAGGAGCGCCTGTCCTCAGGACAGGACCGCCGCGTCAGATCGGCGCACGGGGCGAATTTCGGGGTCGCCGTCGCCGTCGGTCACGCTGTGGAGGTCGCAGCTGTGAGGCTCCAGCCGATCAGAGGCGGCGACTCGGCCAGAGAGACCGTGATAGAGGGCGACCTCCTGTCTTCACCGCCATTCTCCAGAGGCGCCGCCCCATGCAAGACGTCACGGTCGTCAGCCATCCGCTGGTTCAGCACAAGCTGACGAAGATGCGGGACAAGACCACCTCCACCAAAACCTTTCGCGCGCTGATGCGCGAGACCGCGACCTTGATCTGCTACGAGGTCACCCGCGACCTGCCGATGGACGAGGTCCAGATCGAGACCCCGGTCGCCGCCACCACGGCCAAGGAGATCGCCGGCAAGAAGCTGGTCTTCGCCCCGATCCTGCGGGCCGGTCTGGGCATGGCCGACGGCATGTTGGACCTAGTGCCCTCGGCCCGCGTCGCCCATATCGGCCTTTATCGCGACCCTGAGTCGCTCGAGGCGGTCGAGTACTATTTCAAGGCGCCGCAGGACATCGCCGGTCGTCTGGTGATCGTGGTCGATCCGATGCTGGCCACCGGACACTCGGCCATCGCGGCCGTCTCGCGCCTTAAGGCCGCGGGCGTCACCGACCTGCGCTTCGTCTGTCTGTTGGCCGCCCAGGTGGGCGTCGACAACCTGCGGGCGGCCCATCCGGACGTGCCGATCTGGACCGCCGCCATCGACGCCGAGCTGAACGACCACGGCTATATCGTGCCGGGCCTGGGCGACGCTGGAGACCGCACGTTCGGGACGCGCTGACCTGCGCCGCAGGGACGCGAGCCCTGGCGGCAAGCAGGGTTTGACGAACCCGTCCGGAGACGACCAACTACCTCAAAGCGCCGCCTGCTTGGCGGTTTTCACCCCCGTGCTGATTCGAGCCCGCTGAAGATCCGATGTCCGCCATCGCCTCGCTGATCTATGTCGCCGACGATGATCCCGGCATTTTGGAACTGGTGGTGACCGTGCTGTCGCGCGGTGGCTTCGAGGCGATCGGATTCGCGTCGGCCGAGGCTCTGATGGAGGCGTTGCTCACGCGCCCGCCGGCGGCGGTGATGCTGGATGTGCGGATGCCGGGGCAGAGCGGGCTGGACGCGCTGAAGGCCCTCAAGGAAAATCCCGCCCTGGCCCGTGTTCCGGTGCTGATGCTGACGGGGGACGGGCGCCTGGATCGCATTGTTCAGGCGATGCAACTGGGCGCGGTCGGCTATGTGATGAAGCCGTTCGACAATGCCCAGCTGGTGGAGCGAGTGCGCGGCCTTTTCGTCTAGCCGAGCAGGCCTCTGACCCAGGTCAGAACGTTTCCCCACAGGGCGAAAAGCCAATCGAACAGGCTGTTGGCGACGGGCGCGCGCGCCGGCGGCGGCGGTGGCGGAGCCGGTTCGAACCAGCTGGGGGCGGCCGGCGGCGCGCAGTTCATTCGCATGCCCACGCCCTTCAGATAACCGCGCCGGATGCCGCCCGAGCGAATGGCGGCCTCGACCGCCCGGTCGTGCTTGGCCGCTCCGGTCAGCCGGCGGATCCAGCCGCGGAAGGGCAGGGTATGCTGGGTCTGGTCGCGGACCTCGGCGACCCCGGCCTTCCAGGCCCCGTCGGCGACCCTCTTGCCGCGCGAGCGGGTGTCGGGCGGCGGCGCTTCGTCGAGATCGGGACCCAGCGCCGCGTCCAGGCGGCCGATCTCGGCGGCGATGGGCTCGCAACGGGTCAGGCCCTGGACGTCGTAGGGGTCGGTGACCGCGCGGCCCAGAACCGGTGGGATGTCCTTTTGCCGAAGGTTCAGATCCTCCAGCGGCGCGGTGACCGCGTCCCGCAGGGTGTCGCCGCGCTGGGTCGTGCCCGGATCGGCGGCCAGGGCCGGCCCGGCGAGCAGGGTGGCGAACAGCAGGGCGAGGGACGTCTTCTGGCGCATTGCGCCGAGATCGCCCGGGATTGGGGCCTCATGCAAGCGGAATGCTCAGGGGCGGCGGTAGAGGACGCCGTCCTTGATCACCAGAACCGGGACCTTGGTCGCCGCGATGTCCTGGGTCGGATCGCCGGACACGGCGACGATGTCGGCCAGATAGCCGGGCTTCAGTTGACCCAGATCGTTCTGCCGGCGCAGGACCTTGGCGTCGACGGCCGTAGCGGCCAACAGCGCCTGGGTCGGGCTCATGCCCAGCTGGACCATCCAGACCAGCTCCCGGGCGTTGTCGCCATGACGAAAGACGCCGACATCGCTGCCCATGCCGATGGTGACGCCGCTCTTCATGGCCAGCCTGAAGGCGCGTTCGGCGGCCTGCATGGCGGGGGTGGGCGGGGTCTTGCCGGCGACATAGCCGCCGAAATAGGTCGAGGTGCTCTCGCTGGCGGTCAGGGTCGGGAAATAGGCCACGCCCCGCTCGGCCATCAGCTTGAAGGTGGCTTCGGAGCCGCCATAGCCGTGCTCGATGGTGTCGACCCCGGCCAGGATCGCGCGGCGCATGCCCTCGTCGCTGGAGGCGTGGACCGCCACCGGCCGGCCGCCCGAATGGGCCGCGTCGACCATGGCCTTGAGTTCTTCCAGACTGAAGGTCGGCTGGGTCGAGCCGTCGGGGCCGACGCGATAGTCGGCATAGATCTTGATCCAGTCGGCGCCCGCTCCGGCCTGTTCGCGCACGGCCTTGACCGCTTCGTCGACGCCGCTGGCCTCCTGGGCGCCCTGCGGCAGGTCGGCGTCGGGACTATAGTTTCGCCGGGCCGGGCCATAGGCGCCGGTCGCGACGATCGCCCGCGTCGCCACGAACAAGCGCGGCCCCGGGATCAGGTGGTCATTGATGGCGCGCCTCAGCGAGACGTCCGCCACGCCCGCGCCCTCGGTGCCCAGGTCGCGCAGGGTGGTGAAGCCGGCGTCCAGCGTCGCCTTGGCCTGCACCGTGGCCCGGATCACCCGGTAGTCGGGCGCTTCCTTCAGCACCTGATCGTCCCAGGAGGTCTCGTTGTAGGGATGCAGCAGCAGGTGGCTATGCAGGTCCATCAGGCCGGGGATCACGGTGGCGCCGGGCAGGTCGATGACCTCCGCGCCGGTGGCGTCGAGGCCGGCGGCGGGACCCACGGCGGCGATCCTGTTGTCGCGGATCAGTACCCCCCAGCCCTCATGCGGTGGCCCGGCGTCCTCGGCCGTCCAGACCCGCGCGGGCTTCAGCAGGATCGGCTGGGCGGCCTGGGCCAGGGCGGGCGCCAGGATCAGGGCGAGGGCGGTGATGAGCTGGCGCATGGGAGACTCGCGGGTTGGCCGTGAATGGAGCTCACGTAAAAAGGCAGATTCAATTCGGTGGCGGCGCCGCCTGGAGCAGCCATTCGACGACGATCCGCTCGTAGTCGACATAGGGGATGCGGATGGGATTGAACTCAAGCGCCGTGGCCAAGGCGGGAAGGTCCGCCAGGAACATCTCATGGAGCCGCGCGACCCTATCGGCGCTGGGCAGCACTCTTCGAGAGACGTTGGCCAGCCAGTCTCTTGTTTCGCGCAGCGCCCTCGTCGGATCTCCACCATGTTCATGGATGTCCATGCCAGAGAGGTCCGAAATGAAGCGCTGGTAGCGATACTGCTCGGTATCGAGAATGAGCACGCGCTTCGCTTTCTGGCCTGGGCTGCCAAAGCGCTTCGCTCCCATGAAAATCCCTAGTTCCAAGGGCATGTTGAAGCGTGGGAGTTGGTTTGCGGCGTCGAGTTCCGTCCGGGACAGGTCATGGACGCCATAGCGGCAGTCCTCGATCAAGCCAAACAGCTTCTCAATGCGTGTCTGGGCGCCATCGTCGAGCTCCCGCGCGGATCGTGGGCGAAAGCCACAGGCATAGATGGTGAAGACCAGAGCTCGAAATGTTGGTGCGTAGCCGTCGTCAAAAGGGCAGTTGATGAAGACGTCGCTGGCGGAGGTGCGATCGCCGCCAGCCAAGCGCGACTACTTCTTCTTGCTGTTTTGAACGGAGGCGACGGCGGTCTTGGCTTGGCGCAGAGAAATGGCGCCCATCTTTGAGGCGGGCTTCAGAACAAACTGACCGGTCGCAGCGCTGCGACCCAAGACGGCGCCGTCGTTCCGGGGCGTTTTAGTGGACGTGGAAGCTGGCTTCGCGCTCATGCGGTCAATATGCGACGCCGCCTTATTGGGCGCAAGTGCGTGCGATGAGACTGGAAACCGAAGCGCAGCGGCGCCATCCATAGTCTCAAAGTCAGGGCCGCTGCCAGCCAAGCTCAAGGTCGTTGATGACGACCTCAGATCTCCTGATTATACTTCCCGACCCGGTCGCCCAGACGCGGCTTCACTTCCTGGCGGAACAGGGCGCGCATGTCGTCTTCGGAACCGGTGCTCTC
>JAHINZ010000471.1 GCA_018895795.1 Alphaproteobacteria bacterium | reverse complement strand
TTGTGGCCCTGCTGTTGTTCATCTTCGCGGCCGAGCACGCCATCCATCAGATCAAGCACCATGAGGAGGTCGAGGCCGAGCACCGCGCCGCTGAGTTGGCGACGCCGGAGGGCCGAGCCAAGGAAGCCGGTAGACGGCGCGCCGAGGCGGTCGAAGTACGCGACGAGTCCTTGAAAGAGGCCGCGAGCGATCGCGACGAGGCGCTGAAGGATCCCGACCAGGACAAGGCCACGGTCGCCGCCAGCTATGCCGAGGATGTGCAAAAGGTCCAGGACCGTTATGCGGCGAAGATCGCCAGGGCCGACGCTATCGAAAAGGATCCCAAGGTCGCGCAGGAGCTCGCGCGCAAGCTGACGGGCAGGGCGGCCGCCGACCAGATCCGCAGCCTGTCATTTGAGGAGGGGCCCGACGCCTTGGGGGCCCAGGCCCAGGCCATGGCCGAAGACAGTCCGCACGGCAGGCCAGTAACCAGGCCCGCGCTGACCAATTCCGAGACCAAGGCGCACTCCAAAAACACCGTCGGTTTCCAGAGCTCGGTGGTCAGTGGAAACTGGTTCAAGGAGCGCACGGCCAAGGCCGTCGAGAACCCGGACTACTACATCCTGGTCATGTTCGGCTGGGCGCACCGTCTGGCGGTGCTGCTGCTGCCGATCATCGGCCTGAGCCTGGCGTTCGTTTATCTGAACAAGCGCCAGTACTTTATCTACGACCATCTGCTGGTGGCGACCAACCTGCTGTCGTTTTCGTTCCTGACCAACGCCGTCGGCATGGTGTTGCCCAAGCCCTTGATCGCGCCCTGGTTCTTGCTGCTGGTGTTCTGGACGCCCATCAACCTCTTCCAGACCCTGCGGGGCGGCTATGGCTCCGGTATTTTGGGCGCGCTGCTCAAGAGCTTTATCGTCTGGATCATGAGCTTCACGGCCTTCGCGATCCTGGTGGTCGGCTTGATGATTTTCACCCTTTATCAAATGTAGGCCCAGCCCTTGATCTCTTCCGTCCTCATCGCCAATCGCGGCGAAATTGCCCGCCGGATCATCCGTACAGCCCGTGAGCTGGGCGTGCGGACCATCGCGGTCTATTCCGAGGCGGACGCCGACGCGCCGTTCGTGATGGAGGCCGACAGCGCCATACTGATCGGCGCGGCCCCGGCGCGGGAGAGCTATCTGGTTCCGGAAAAGATCCTGGCGGCCGCCCGGCAGATGGGGGCCGAGGCGATCCACCCCGGCTATGGCTTCCTGTCCGAGAACGCCGACTTCGCCCAGGCGGTGATCGATGCGGGTCTGGTCTGGATCGGCCCGCCGCCTTCGGCGATCCGGGCCATGGGCCTGAAGGACGCGGCCAAGAAACTGATGATCGCGGCCGGCGTGCCGACCACCCCGGGCTATCTGGGCGAGGACCAGTCGGTCGAGCGGCTGACCGAGGAAGCCGCCGCCATCGGCTATCCCGTGCTGATCAAGGCCGTGGCCGGCGGCGGCGGCAAGGGCATGCGCAAGGTCGACAAGGCGGCGGACTTCGCCGAGGCCCTGGCCTCGTGCCAGCGCGAGGCGTCGGCCAGTTTCGGCAACGCCCTGGTGCTGCTGGAGAAATATGTCACCCGACCGCGCCACATCGAGGTGCAGGTGTTCGGCGACAGCCACGGCAATGTCGTCCACCTGTTCGAGCGCGACTGCTCGCTGCAGCGTCGCCACCAGAAGGTGATCGAGGAGGCTCCGGCCCCCGGCATGGACGAGGCCACGCGTCAGGCCGTCTGCGCCGCCGCCGTCAAGGCCGCCAAGGCCGTGAACTATGTCGGGGCCGGTACGGTCGAATTCATCGCCGACGCCAGCGAGGGCCTGCGCGCCGACCGCATCTGGTTCATGGAAATGAACACCCGGCTGCAGGTCGAGCATCCGGTCACCGAGATGGTCACCGGCCAGGATCTGGTCGAATGGCAATTGCGGGTGGCCTCAGGCGAGCGCCTGCCGCTGGAACAGGATGAGATCGAACTGGATGGCTGGGCCATGGAGGCGCGCCTCTATGCCGAGAACCCGGTCACCGGCTTTCTGCCCAGCACCGGCAAGCTGAAACACTTCCGCCTGCCCGAGGGCGACGTCCGCGTGGACAGCGCGGTGGAGGAGGGCGGTGAGGTCACGCCCTTCTACGATCCAATGATCGCCAAGCTGATCGCCCACGGCGTCGACCGCGAGGATGCCGCCGCGCGTCTGGCCGAGGCCTGCGGCCTGGTCGAGGTCTGGCCGGTCAAGACCAATGCCGCCTTCCTGGCCAAGTGCGCCAGCCATCCCGACTTCATCGGGGGCCGGATCGACACCGGCTTCATCGAGGCGCATCTCGACGAACTGCTCGAGCGCACCTTCACGGACGCCCCGACCCTGGCCGCGATCGGTCAGCGATTGGAGCGCTTCATGGACGCCGACCAGCCCAAGGCCGATCCGTTCGAAAGCGCGCCGTCGCGCCTGCTGGGCTTCCGCCTGAACGCGCCGCGCGCCGTCATGGATCTGCCGATGCGGGTCGACGGCAAGGCGGTTCCGTTACGCGTGGCCCTTGCCGGCGGCCGAGGCGACGACTGGTCGTGGGACATCACCGTCGAGGACGGCCGGGCGTTGGATGATGTCGACGTGCTGCCGGGCGCGCATGGCGAGGGACCGCTGCGGGTGTTCGAGGGCGGCGACGTCCAGGAATTCGATTTCGAGTACCAGGCCGGCGGCGCCCATTCGGCGGCCTCGGACGGCGCGATCCTGTCGCCGATGCCGGGCAAGAT